>JAURJS010000118.1 GCA_030832135.1 Candidatus Planktophila sp. | reverse complement strand
GCTTCATCACGATACTTTGTCTGAATCTGATAGAGCGAGAGTGGAAGATCCTTATATGAGGAGTACTCGCCCTTGACCATCAAGGTAAACATCTCTTCATGTGTTGGACCTAAAAGGTAATCAGTGCCCTTGCGATCTTGGAGGCGGAATAAATCTGGGCCGTACTCTGTCCAACGATTGGTCTGCTCATATGGATCCTTAGGCAGCATCGCTGGGAAGTGAACCTCTTGAAAGCCAGCTGAATCCATCTCTTGGCGAACGACATTCTCAATATTGCGAAGAGTGATCACACCTAGTGGCAACCATGAGTAGATGCCTGCAGCTACGCGACGAATATATCCCGCACGGACTAATAAACGGTGGCTCGGGACCTCAGCATCAGCTGGGTCATCACGGAGGGTGCGGAGGAATAAGGTAGACATACGCAACATGGGCGCGAGCCTACCCGAGAACTAAGAAGTTACGACGGAAGGTTCGCCGGAAGCGACTCCTGCGGCTTCCATCTCTTCTGCAAGACGCATCGCCTCTTCGATGAGAGTCTCAACAATCTGCGCCTCTGGAACAGTCTTAATGACCTGGCCCTTCACAAAGATCTGACCCTTCCCGTTACCTGATGCAACTCCAAGATCTGCTTCGCGAGCCTCACCTGGGCCATTAACAACGCAGCCCATCACAGCAACGCGCAATGGAACGGTCATTCCCTGTAATCCTGCCTGGACCTTCTCTGCCAATGTGTAGACATCGACTTGTGCGCGACCGCATGAGGGACATGAAACGATCTCGAGCTTACGTTGGCGAAGATTGAGTGATTCAAGAATCGACATTCCCACCTTGATCTCTTCAACTGGTGGCGCAGAGAGTGAGACGCGAATAGTGTCGCCGATACCTTCGGCAAGAAGGATTCCAAAAGCTGTGGCAGATTTAATTGTGCCCTGGAAGATTGGACCAGCTTCAGTCACACCGAGGTGCAATGGGTAGTCACACTGTGCAGCCAAGAGGCGATAGGCATTGACCATCGTCACTGGATCATGATGCTTTACCGAGATCTTGATATTGCTAAAGCCATGCTCTTCAAAGAGTGAAGCCTCCCAGAGCGCAGATTCTGCCAAAGCTTCTGGAGTTGCCTTTCCATACTTAGCAAGAAGTCGTGGGTCGAGCGAACCAGCGTTGACGCCGATGCGGATTGGAATACCGGCATCTCCTGCAGCCTTAGCAACTTCCTTCACCTTGTCATCAAATTGCTTGATATTTCCAGGGTTTACTCGGACAGCAGCACACCCTGCATCAATAGCGGCGAAGATGTACTTCGGCTGGAAGTGAATATCTGCAATTACTGGAATCTGTGACTTCTTTGCAATGTGCTTTAAAGCATCTGCATCATCTTGTGATGGAACTGCAACGCGCACAATCTGGCAGCCAGCTGCTGTGAGCTCTGCGATCTGCTGCAAAGTTGCATTGACATCAGAGGTCAAGGTTGTGCACATCGATTGAACGCTGACCGGAGAGTCAGAACCAACACCCACATTGCCCACCATCAGTTGCTTCGTCTTACGACGTGGAGCAAGTGGCTTAAGAGGGGCGCTTGGAATTCCGAGATCTACCATGTTGCGTATTCTGCCCGAAAATTAAAGATTGAGCGAGACAGGATTGAAGATGTCGGCAATAACTAGAATCACGGTGAGAATTCCCAACAGAACCACGACTACTCCAGTGATAGGTGTTAGCACATTCACATCAATCGGAGCTGGGCGAGGCTTCTTTCGAAGGCGGGCCGCGAGAGCGCGAACTTCATCTGCAATCGCTACCGCCATGTGGCCGCCATCGAGCGGCAAGATCGGAAGAAGGTTGAAGATTCCCACGAATACATTGAGGCTTGCCACCAATAAGATAAAAGTTGTAAGTCGCTCATTTCCGTTGAGCTTCTCACTTCCTACCGCCTCACCCGATACGCGAGCTGCACCCACCACACCAACAAGGCCATTCGGGTCGCGCTCTTCATTCATAAAAGTTTGACGGAAAAGTTGTGGCACCTTCGTAGGAAGAGCGATGAGAGATTTCACAGATTCCTTCGTCAAGAACCAGGTTGCACGACCTGCCTGGCTCGTTGATTCGAAGATGCCATCTCTCTCGGTACCGAGCGCTGAGACGACTCCTAAGATGTAGCGCTTAGCCTCTTCATTGTAGGAAGGAGCTGCTGTGACGGTGAGCTTCTCGCCATTGCGTAAAACTTCAAAGCGAAGCTCGGCACCTTTTGAGTCGGCGATCTGCTTAACATCTACCGACCATTCCTCAACGGCCTTTCCATTGATAGAGAGAATCTCATCGCCTGCCTTAAATCCAGCAGCTTCTGCAACTGAGTTCTCACTCACCTGAGCAATCGTGGGCGTCAAGGTTGTGTAGCCAACTGCGAAGAAGATAGAGAAGATGAGTAAGAAGCCGATCATAAAGTGGGCCGTCGATCCTGCCCCGAGCACGATAAGTTTCTTGAGCGAAGATGCGCGGATAAAGGCGCGATCTTCTTCACCGGCAGGCATCTCATCGCCAGGTGTCATACCCTCAATACGACAGTAACCACCTGCAGGAATGGCTTTAATTCCATACTCTGTCTCACCACGAGTAACCGACCAGATGCGACGGCCAAAGCCAACGAAGAACTCGGAGACGCGCATTCCAAATTTACGTGCAGTCAAGAAATGTCCAAGCTCGTGAAACATCACTGATGTGAGGAGAGCGAGAACAAATGCGATGATGCCGAGAATTTCCATTATGAAGCTACCTTTGCAATATGGGCCGAAGTTGCCTTTCGAGCATCCTCTTCTATAGCACTGACATCTGAGAGATCTCTAAGAGTTGGGATTGAACCCCTCTCATACTGGGCAACTATCGCCTCAACCGTCGGAATAATCTCTGTGAATTTAACCTTGCCTGATATGAAGGCATCAACAGCAACTTCATTTGCTGCATTAAAGATGGCAGGCAACGCTCCCCCAACAGAACCACAATGGCGAGCAAGAGCAACTGCAGGAAAGCGCTTGCTATCAATCGGTGCAAAGTTCCACGTTGAAGCTTTGCTCCAATCAATCGGAGCTGTGACACCCGGTGTGCGATTCGGGTAGTTGATCGCAAGGGCGATTGGTCCCTTCATATTGGGAGGTGAGGCCTGTGCAATCGTTGAGCCATCCTGATATTCCACCATTGAGTGCACGATTGATTGGGGATGAATCACCGCTTCAATCTGTGAAAATGGCAGTTGGAATAGGTGATGCGCCTCGATAATTTCAAGACCTTTATTCATAAGCGTTGCAGAGTTAATCGTGACGACTTGACCCATAGCCCACGTTGGATGAGCAAGGGCCTCATCTAGCGTTACTCCAGATAAATCTTCACGGTCGCGAAATGGCCCACCGCTTGCAGTTAATATCAACTTTGAAATATCGGATGCCTGATTGCCTTGAAGGCACTGCCAGATGGCAGAGTGCTCTGAATCCACAGGAAGAATCTGATTCTCTTTCGCAAGTGGCATGACGAGCTCTCCACCTGCAACGAGTGACTCTTTATTGGCAAGTGCTAATTGATTTCCCGCCTTGATTGCGGCAAGCGTTGGGCCGAGTCCAATAGAGCCGGTGATGGCATTGAGAACAACATCGCACTTGATTGCCGCAATCTCGGTAGATGCATTTGCGCCATCAATAACTGAAACCCCAGGAAGGGCAGCTTTAATCACATCCGCGTTATTGATAACGCCAACAGTGGCTACCTTGTACTTCTTAGCCTGCGCAATGAGAAGCTCAGGGTTTGATCCTGCAGCAGTAATCGCCACCACTTCAAAGAGTTCTGGGTGAGAATCGACAATCTCAAGTGCTTGAACACCGATAGAGCCAGTGGAGCCGAGAATTACAAGGGAGCGCTTCATTTAACTGCGCGCTTACGTCCCACGATCTGTCCGAGAATGACAACAGCGAGAGCGATGATAAACATTGCAGAGCCGATGACATTTGCCTGCGGTGGGATTCCACGAGCTGCTGAGACATAGACGAACTTAGGGAAAGTTGTCATCGTGCCAGAGTTGAAGTTTGTGATGATGAAATCATCGAAAGATAGGCTGAAGGCCAGAAGTGCAGCACCTGCAATACCAGGAGCGACTAATGGGAGCGTTACGCGACGGAAGGTCTCGACCTCATTTGCATAGAGATCCATTGCAGCCTGCTCAAGACGTGGGTCAAGGCTTGCGATTCGAGCCTTCACAGTGACAACAACGAATGAGATACAGAACATCACATGGGCAATCACCGTTGGCCAGAAACCTGGGTTGATTTTCAGTGTGAGAAAGAGTGAGAGCATCGATGCACCGAGGACGATCTCTGGTGTTGCCATAGGCAAGAAGATCAACAAGTTGGTGGTGGAACGTCCACGGAACTTATGGCGACCGATTGCAAATGCAATCATCGTGCCGAGAATTGTGGAGAAGAGGGTAGCTAAGAAGCCAATCTTGATGGAGTTACTGAGAGCGGTACAAACTTCTGGAGCGCCACATGGGTTCATCCAGTTATCGAAGGTAAAGCCCTTCCAGATGAGGTTTGAGCGACCGCCATCATTAAATGAGAATGCGACTGTATATCCCACCGGGATAAGAAGATAGGTAAATGCAATGACCGCATAGATGCGGATGAGGTTGCGCTGGAACCAGCGAGATACGGTTCTCATACCAACTCCTCCGTTCCAGCCTTACGGATATAGACAGAGACAAGTACCAAGATTGCGGCCATTAAGGTAAATGAGAGAGCTGCTGCAGTTGGGTAATCAACAATCTTAAAGAAGCGAGATTCGATGACGTTTCCGATCATCTTTGTCTGCGGGCTTCCAAGAATTGCCGCGTTGACGTAATCGCCGGCTGCTGGAATAAAGGTAAGAAGTGTTCCAGCAACAACGCCCGGCATTGAAAGCGGCAGAGTCACCTTACGAAATGTTGTAATGCCATTTGCATAGAGATCTCCAGATGCCTCAAGGGTGCGAGGATCAATGCGGTCAATCGATGCATAGAGCGGCAGCGTCATAAATGGTAGGAAGTTATATGTCATACCAGCCACGACAGCAAAGGCGGAAGAGGTCAAGGTCGTTGAAGGCGCGATGATGTGAAGATCTCGTAAGAATGGAACAACAACACCTTGTTCGCCAAGGATCTGCTTCCAAGCAATTGTGCGGAGCAGAAAGGATGTAAAGAATGGCGCGACGACAAGAACGAGGAGAACGTTTTTATACTTTCCGGCCTTAAATGCAATTGCATATGCCAATGGATATGCAATTGCAAGCGCGGCAACTGTTGCAATTGCTGCATAGAGAAATGAACGACCAAACTGCTCTTTATTTTCTAAGAAGGCATCGAGGTAGTTAGCCCAACGAAGCGTCTGCTCGTATTCGCCTGTATCTCCACCAGCGATCGGTGTCTGGGTAGAGGTCTGCGCCAGGTTTGCGATAGGCCAGATGAAGAAGGTAAAGAGAAAAGCTATTCCTGGAAGAAGGAGTAGATAAGGAGTACGTGGATTTGAAATCCCTGACTTACTCATCATCCTCGATGATCTCTTCTGGATTTACTTCAGTACCAGCTTCTGCATCTTCATCTCCACGGAGGGCGAATGTAAATCCAGCCTCCCATGAGATGTTGACATCTTCACCCACGTTAAATGGAGCGACGCCATCATCATTTTGCTCAAAGACCATGAGCTCTTGTCCCCAAGGCATCAATACCTGGTACTGAGTGGAGACTCCGATATAGGAAACATCTTCAATCTTGCCACCGCTCAAGATATTTCCTGAGGTAGGTGTTGCAAGGCGTGAGATACGGAACTTCTCTGGGCGAATACCGGCCAAAATAGAGTTATCAACCGCGTGTGAGCGGTTCTTCGCTAATGAGATCTTCTGACCGAAGAGCTCAACGACGTGGTTATCTCCATCGTTGCCGGTGATAGTTCCCTTGATGAGGTTTGACTGGCCAAGGAAGTTAGCAACAAATGCTGTCTTTGGATTGTCATATAAATCGGCTGGTGAACCGAGTTGTTCGATCTCGCCCTCATTCATCACTGCGATGGTATCGGCCATAGTCATGGCCTCTTCCTGGTCGTGTGTGACGTGAACGAATGTCAGACCTACTTCCTTCTGAATCCACTTGAGCTCAATCTGCATCTGACGACGAAGCTTGAGATCAAGAGCGCCCAATGGCTCATCAAGGAGCAAGAGTGCAGGGCGGTTAACGATTGCGCGCGCGAGAGCGATGCGCTGTTGCTGACCACCTGAGAGCTGTGTTGGCTTACGTGAAGACAAGTGAGAAAGCTCTACCAGATCGAGAGCCTTCTCCACTTGTTCCTTCACATCTTTAATTCCACGTCGACGAAGACCAAATGCGATGTTCTCAAAGATAGTCAGATGAGGAAAGAGCGCATAGTTCTGGAAGACGGTATTGATTGGACGCTGATATGGCTTAGTGAAAGTGATATCAGTGTTACCAAGGGAGATTGTTCCCTTGGTTGGCTCTTCAAGGCCGGCGACCATTCGAAGAGTGGTGGTCTTTCCGCAACCTGAAGGTCCAAGCAATGCAAAGAACGAACCTTCTGGAATTGTTAATGAGAGATCATTAACTGCAGTGAAATCACCGTAACTCTTTGAAACGTGATCAATACGTAGGTCGCCGCGCGCTGAAGAGATTCCTGACAACTTAGTTACCAGCAGCCTTTTGGAAGGCCTCTGTCCAAGCAGATTCCTCCGCAGGTGTAAGCGCCTTGAAGACATTAAGTCGTGAGAGTGTCTTCTCTGTTGGGAAGATGTACTCAGACTTTGCAAGCTCTGGGTCGAACTTCGCCATCTCTTCTTGAGCGCCCTTAACTGGGGTTACGTAGTTAACGTAAGCAGCAACTTCAGCTGCAACAGCTGGGTCGTAGTAGTAGTTGATGAGAGTCTCAGCGTTCTTCTTACCCTCAGCAGTAGCTGTTGATGGGATAAGGAAGTTATCGCCTGAGATTGTTCCGCCTGACTCTGGGATAGCGAAGTCAAACTTGCCTTCATTCTCATTTGAGAGCTGGAAGAGATCGCCAGCCCATGCGATAACAGCTGTTGCGTCTCCTGAGATGAGATCTTCCTTGTACTCATTACCCTTAACGCCACGGATCCATCCATCAGCAATCTTCTTCTCAAGGAAGTCAACTGCATTCATAAACTGATCTTCTGTCACTGTGGTGATATCCACGCCCTGTGAGAGAAGGATGACGCCGATGGTGTCGCGCATCTCTGAGAGAACGATGATCTTTCCCTTGTTTTGAGGTGTCCATAGATCATCAACAGACTTCATGCCCTTTGGGTTTACAGCTGTGTTCCAGCCGAGTCCTGCCATGATGCTCTGATAGGTAAGTGAGCTGTCGCGGTTTGGATCAAATGAAGGGGATGCAAGTGAATCAAGGATGTTCTTTGCATTTGGAATATTTGCCTTATCAAACTTCTGTGTGTAACCAAGACGGATGAAGCGAGCTGCCATCCAATCTGTTGGTGTAATGATGTCGTAACCGATGTCCTCGCCTAGCTTGAGCTGGCCCTGAACCTTGCCGAAGAACTCATCGTTATCGTTGATATCTTCTGAATAGACTGCATCGATACCGAACTTCTCTTTAAATGCTTCAAGAGTTGGGTACTTATTACCTGATTCATCTACATCTAAGTAGAGAGTCCAGTTCGCCCAGCGAACTGAGTTAGCGGCATCTGCGCCTCCACCTGAGCCGCATGAAGCGAGCGCCGATGCACCAGCTACAGCGCCAGCGCCGGCAAGAACTGCACGACGTGATACGCGAGAGTTGAGAATAGAACGTGCTTCTGGAGAGAGTGGTTTTTTAGCCATGCGGTGAGGCTCCTTTTTGATGTGCCGGTACAAGGGACGGTTTTGCAGGGCTCATTATGTAACCCAATTGCCCCCAAGGCCAAACTTAAATGAGAGGTTTCTCGCCGCTAATTTTCTAGGCGTTGAGGTTGGTCATCACATGCTTGATACGGGTGTAATCCTCGAAACCATAGCTGGAGAGGTCCTTGCCATATCCGCTGCGCTTATATCCCCCGTGAGGCATCTCGGCCACGAGTGGGATATGGGTATTGATCCAGACACAGCCAAAGTCAAAGGCCTTCGCCATTCTCATAGCGCGGCCATGGTCCTTGGTCCAGACCGATGAGGCCAAGCCGTAATCGACGCCATTGGCCATCGCAACTGCCTCTGCCTCATCCTTAAACTTCTGGATGGTAATGACAGGTCCAAAGATCTCGGATTGGATCAGCTCATCGCCCTGCTTGAGATCTGCAATAACGGTAGGTGCGATGAAGTAGCCAGGAAGCCCTGATGGCTTTCCGCCAGCAACGACGCGAGCATGTGATGGCACGCGTGAGATAAAGCCTGTGACTCGTTCAAATTGGTTGGCATTATTAACTGGGCCCACGAGAACATCTTCATCTGGCATACCCATTGCAATCTGATTGGATGCCTGATCTGCAAGGAGCTTGACCATCTCCTCATAGACACCCTCTTGAACAATGACGCGAGTAGCAGCGGTGCAATCCTGGCCTGCATTGAAGAATCCTGCGATAGCAATACCTTCGGCAGCGGCGGCGAGATCTGCATCATTGAAGACTACGACTGGAGCCTTTCCACCAAGTTCGAGGTGAACGCGCTTGAGGGATTTCGCAGCAGCACCTGCAACTGCCATACCTGCCCCCACAGAGCCGGTAATTGAAACCATCGCTGGGGTTTCATGCTCAACGAGTAGAGCTCCTGTTGCGCGCTCGCCGGTGACAACGTTGATCACACCTGCTGGAAGAAATTCTGACATTACCTCTGCCATAAAGACCGTCGAAGCCGGAGTTGTATCTGATGGCTTCAAGACAACTGTATTTCCAGCAGCGATAGCAGGTGCCCATTTCCAGACCGCCATCATCATTGGATAGTTCCACGGAGTTACTTGAGCGCAGACACCGACGGGTTCGCGGCGAATGAAAGATGTCATTCCGCGCATATATTCACCAGCTGATTTTCCTTCAAGATTACGTGCTGCACCTGCGAAGAAGCGAATCTGATCGACCATCGGCGGAACTTCCTCAGAGGCCGTTAGCCCTGTTGGCTTTCCGCAATTCTCGGATTCGATGGCGACAAATTCATCTTCACGAGATTCGATTGCATCAGCAATCTTGAGAAGTGCTCGCTGGCGCTCTGATGGAGTTGAGTCGCGCCAATCTGTGAAGGCGGCGCTCGCCGCCTTCATTGCTGCATCGACATCAGCAGCATTGGAGATGGGAGCCGTTGCAAAGGGTTGGCCGGTGGCAGGATTGATAAGAGTGGTTGTCTCACCTGACTTTGAATCTACTGACTGGCCATTGATGAAATTCTGTAGCTTCTTCATGAGATATTCCTTCGCTCGCAACGGGTGAATCGATGCTGCGGAGTCTAGCTAGTTGTACTTGGCAGATTCAATAGTGACGCTCGTAACATCAGTTACGAGTGCCCTTGGATAGGTCAGAACAATCCAGTATTGGCCGGTCTCATATTTGTAATCTATATATGTATAGCCATCGTCATAACCAACATTGCGACCCCACTTATCGACGATCGTGACAGCGTCATAAGCCCAGTTCTCATATGCGGAGCG
>JAURJS010000117.1 GCA_030832135.1 Candidatus Planktophila sp. | reverse complement strand
GCTTGCTTATCTGACATCTTGATAACTGCACCCTTACCAAACTGACGTTCGATTTGAGCGAGGGCGGTGTCGAGCGCCTTGTGGCGGTCGGATGATGCTTTTTCATCGGCTTTACTTGGCTTTTCAGCTGCCATGAGCTTTTCTCCTTTAGATCGAACGTTGGAGGTATATCCCCCACCGTTTGGTGGCCCAGAAGGTACGGAAGCTTCACCGACGGCCGTAAGCGTTATAGAGACGCTGTGGGCGGAGGAGTGAGACCGCTCTGGTTGTGCACAATGCCTTCAGTTTCAGATCGCAAGCGATTGAAGGTTCCTCAAGCATTGGCTAAAGGGTAGTCGAACATCTGTTCGAATACCACTTAAGACACACCGGGAATCTAACGGCCAGCACCGACAAATAGGCTCATCCCCCAGCCATACTCACGCCGTGCTGATACTGCTACCGCCCTCTGAGAAGAAGGCTGAGACCACTAAACCGACCCCGGCTATGGCGGTCTATACCGGGGTCCTCTATCAGGCCCTCGGCTGGTCCACCCTCTCTCCTGCGGCGCGTAAACGCGGTGAGAGCGCGGTGGCGATCATCAGCGCCAAATATGGCGTAGTGCGGCCAACATACAAGATTGAAAATTATAAAGAGAAGATCAATAACAAGGCGCTGGCAGAATCTGTCGCAGCTGCGCTCGATCCAATTAAGACTTCTCTTATCGTCGATTGCCGCTCCTCGACCTATAAAACTGTATGGAAATCTCCGGTCGACATCACCGTGGAGATTCGAGTCTCAACTGTTGTCGATGGAGTCCGCACCGTGATTACTCATATGTCGAAGAAGACTCGTGGTGAAATCACCCGATGGCTCTTGCAGTCTCGTGGCGTGGCAAAGACGCCGGAGGATCTCTATGCGATTGTCTCTGAAAAGTACCCTTGCGCCCTCACGCCATCTGATGGAGTTGAGCCTTGGGTCCTGGAAGTTATCGCTGTTTAGCTGTCTCTGTAGGACATTGCTTACAGACCGCTCTCCAAATTACATCAGCTTCAAGACCTGCTTTTAGAGCTTCATTAACTGTCTTGCTACCGAGCTCGCTAATTGCAATATCTTGGGCAAAAGATGGCGCCCACTCTTCACCGAATGAGAGAATCAATCGTTCGCGAAGGTCGGAGATTCTCATCTATTAAAAGAGGGTATCTGTCGCTAAATGAGCCGCTTGTTCGCGCGACTGCTCTGCAGTAATCGGTTGCATTACCTGTCCTAGTAACCAACGCATCGCAATGCCTGTGCCTGACTTTGACTCGGTCGCCTTAAAAATAATCTGCGCAATAGTGATGTAGTGCTCGGAGGCGGTATTTGTCATCGCAGCGACTAATACATCGGCGTCATAAATTCGCATTGCAGCGAGAGCAGGATCTGTCGAAATCGAAATCGAGAGCGATTCAAGGGCATCTGCAGGTGTGCCAGCTGTGGTGGCCAACTCCGCCAAGCGCTGAACCTCTGAGGCAACAAGGGCAGATAGCACTGCATCTTTATCGCGGTAATGGTTATATAAAGTTGCACGAGAGACCTCAGAGTGATCGGCAATCTCAATCATCGAAAGACCGGAGATTCCTTTACGTGAAATTAAATCTTTAGTGCCTTCAAGGATTGCCGCTTCAGTACGGCGATGGGCGCTAGCTTGAAGCGAATATTTAGGCTGCATCGACAACAACGAGCTTTGCTGTCTCAGTAGATGTGATCTCTAGCGTTACCTCGCTCATCAAAGAACCAAGGGTGAGACCAAGTGCTTCGCAGATTGAATTGAGCAGCTCAGAGGATGCTTCCTTCTGTCCGCGTTCAACTTCAGAGAGGTAACCGAGTGAGACGCGAGCATCACGAGCAACATCACGAAGTGTCCGAGATTGCTCAGTGCGGGCGCGGCGAAGCGCCTGTCCTACTGATTCACGTAACAAGATCATGGTGGCGCTCCTTTCCTCTTTAGAACCCGATGTCGTTAGCTAAGGATACGCGCAAATGCACCAATCGCGCTGGATATAGCGCCGGTACGAATGGCCTCGCGCCCGCTATCGAGCTGTAATTGAATACTTTGATTGATGGGGCCACGGATTGCCACCCAGACCGTCCCCTCAGGAATTCCCTGATAATCACCGGGGCCGGCGATTCCAGTAGTTGCAATCCCCCAGGTAGTTCCAAACTTCTCTCGCACCGCATCGGCCATGGCATTGGCTACCTCTTCACTCACAACTGAAAATTCTTGGATGAGAGCGCCATCGACTCCGAGAATATTCTCTTTCACATCGTTGGAGTATGCGATCACTCCGCCGAGAAAGACCTGCGATGCGCCAGGAGCGGAAGTGATTGCATGACCTAAACCACCAGCTGTAACGGATTCGGCAACGGAGACTGTCTCGCCTCGTTGACTTAAAAGTGCCACCACTGTCTTGGCATGGGCGCGCATTGGCATGGTGTAAATCTACCGCTTGGAGAGGCTTTTTCTCCATTGAATGATGTAATCAATTCCCGTCCAGATTGTTAGAAATACGGCAACTCCCATAAAGAGATCTCGAAGAATATGTAATGCCTGCGGGATTGGCAGCATGTAGAAACTAACACCAAAGTTCTGCATTAAGGTCTTGATCTTGCCACCCTTACTCGCAGGTATGACACCATCCTTAATCACAACAAGGCGGAAGATAGTGATACCAATTTCACGAACCAGGATGACTACGACAATCCACCAAGGGAAGCGATCGAGTATGGCCAATGAAATCATCGCCGAACCAATGAGCGCTTTATCTGCTACTGGATCGAGGAATGCCCCTAGTGGTGTGATGCGTCCTGATTTGCGAGCCCAATGTCCATCGAGAATATCTGTCATCCCCAGAATGAAGTAGATCAACCATGCGATTGATTGCCACATCGCACTTGGACTATGAAATAGCGCCCAGACTCCAGTTGGAATCAGTGCAATGCGTAAGACTGTGAGCCAGTTAGGTGTGAATACAATCGCCACTTAGAGCGCCTTCGCTACGAGATCTGCGCCCATTGAATCAACTACAACTGCATCGACATACTGCCCCACGGCATAGTCGGTGCCGATAAATGTTGTCGTGCCATCAACCTCAGGTCCTTGATGGGCTGCGCGTCCTTCTTGGAGCTCTGCATCTTCAATCAATACTCGAACCTTCTCGCCAATTCGGGCTTGCGCTCGGGCTGAGACCATCTCATCTGCAAGGCGTGAAAGTGACTCCACTCGCTCCTTAATCAAATCCTCATCGACCTTATCGGTGTGATCTAGCGCCTCGGTATTGTCCTCATCGGAGTAGCCAAATACCCCAATGGCATCAAGCTTTGCAGAGGCGATGAAATTGGCTAGATCATTGAAATCATCCTCCGTCTCCCCCGGGAAGCCAACGATAAAGTTGGAGCGGATACCCGCCTCAGGTGAAAGAGCGCGAATCTGATTAATCAGATGTAAGAACTTCTCGGAATCTCCGAAGCGGCGCATACGGCGAAGCACAGATGCACTTGTGTGTTGGAATGAGAGATCAAAGTATGGAGCGACTTTTTCTGTCTCAATCATTGCCTGCAGAAGGGATGGGCGAACTTCTGCAGGTTGTAGGTATGAAAGACGTACGCGCTCAACGCCTGCTATCTCAGTAAAGCTCTTGAGAGATTTCTCCATCAACTTCAAATCACCGAGATCTTTTCCATAGGAGGTGGTGTTCTCACTCACGAGGAAGAGTTCACTGACTCCATTATCTGCCAACCACTGAGCCTCCTCGAGAATCTCTTGCGGAGGTCGCGATACAAAAGAGCCACGGAAATATGGAATCGCACAGAAAGAGCAACGGCGATCACAGCCGGATGCAATCTTCAGCGGCGCCCATGGCGCATCACCTAGGCGTTTTCTAAAGAGAGAGCCACCTGCACCCACTTGAGATGTGTGTTCTGCATCGCGAACTTCACGACGCGCTTCAGCACGTGCAACTGGAGTGATAGGAAGAAGAGCTCGGCGATCTTGCGGTATATGCGATGTATGAGTATTGCCAGATAAAATTGATTGAAGTTTGGCCGAGATATCTTTGTAATCGTCGAAGCCTAAGATTGCATCAGCTTCAGGTAGCGCCTCTGCCAACTCTTTTCCATAGCGCTCAGCCATACAGCCAACTGCTACAACCGCTTTGGTAACTCCATGGCCCTTAAGTGAATTTGCCTCCAACAAGGCATCTACCGAATCCTTCTTCGCGGACTCGATAAAACCGCAGGTATTGACCACAGCAACCTCTGCCGCATCAGCATCGGCAACGAGGGTCCATCCTTCAGCCGCTAAACGACCAGCGAGCTCTTCAGAGTCCACTTCATTACGGGCGCAGCCCATCGTAACTATTGCGACGGTGCGAGACATGGGGTGATACTACAGGTTTAACGGAAGGTGCGACGTACTTCCTCATTCTGTCCACCAAGTGGTTCGAGTAATTCGCCATTGACGGTCACATCTAGCCCTGCTGGATTGCTGAAGAAAACGC
>JAURJS010000116.1 GCA_030832135.1 Candidatus Planktophila sp. | reverse complement strand
GGGCGCAACTGCAGAGCGACTTCATGATCGCTATCCATCCATTACCAAAGAGCGCGCTGATCTCTATGCCTATAACTCTCAGATGAAGACAGCTAAAGCATATGAGCAAGGTTTGATTCAGCGCGATCTCATTCCTACCGCCGCACGCTCGGAGGAGCTCGGTTGGACGATCATCTCTGCAGATGAAGGACCGCGCCCAACAACAACGTTTGAAGGTCTCGCTGGATTAAAGACACCATTTCGTCCAAGTGGTCGCGTCACAGCAGGCAATGCATCTGGAATCAACGATGGTGCAACAATCGCTCTTCTAGCAAGTGAAGATAAGGCGAAGGAACTTGGATTACCGATTAAGGCAACGATGGTCACCTTTGCATTTGCAGGTGTAGAGCCAGAGGTGATGGGCTATGGACCAGTGCCATCGACTATTAAGGCACTTGCGAAAGCTGGTCTCACTATTGAGGATATCGGCGCATTTGAAATTAATGAGGCCTTTGCCGTCCAGGTGATTGCATTTCTTGAGCACTTTGGGATTGCAGATGACGATTCTCGTGTAAATCCATATGGCGGCGCTATCGCAGTTGGTCACCCTCTTGCTTCATCAGGCGTTCGCTTGATGATCAACCTCGCTCGCACCTTTGAGGCCCATCCTGAGGTTCGTTATGGAATTACAACTATGTGTATTGGTCTTGGCATGGGCGGAACAGTTATTTGGGAGAACCCACACTTCAATGGAGGAAATAAATAAATGGCAATAGCACTCGTACTACCTGAAGGCGCTCCTGAAGAAGTTATCACCGTTGCAAAGGTTCGCGATGTTGACCTTACGCCATTTGGCTTTAAAGGTGTTCTCGCGCTCATTACTCTCGATAACGGACTTGATCACACCCGCCCCAACACACTTGGTCCACAATCGGTGGCATCTCTTGATGCAGCAATTACAGAGGCGATCTCCCGAAAGCCAGCTGGTATCGCAATCACCGGTAAGCCATTTATCTTTGCAGCCGGCGCCGATCTCTCTGCGATGTCATTTCTCACTCAGCGCGAACAAGCGCTTGCTATCGGAAAGCTTGGTCACGATGTCTTCCGTCGCCTCGGTGAGATTGATATCCCAACATTCTCCTTTATCAACGGCCTAGCCCTTGGTGGTGGACTTGAGATTGGTCTTCACTCGAAGTACCGCACCTTGGCATCGACTGCATTCACCGCACTTCCTGAGGTATTCCTTGGATTAGTTCCAGGTTGGGGTGGCGCCACTCTCCTACCAAAGTTAATTGGTCCCGAGAAAGCTGTTCAGGTAATCATTCTCAACGCCCTCAACAACAATACGATGATGAAGGCTAAAGATGCACTTGCACTTGGCGTCGTCGATGCTGTCTTTGATCCTGCTGACTTCCTCGAGAACTCTTGCGCCTTTGCGGCATCGATTCTGGCGGGTAGTAAGAAGATTGACCGTAAGGATTACAGCAACGATCCTGCTTGGGATTCAGCTCTTGCTACCGGCAAAGCTGCAGCGCTGAAGAAGTTTGGTGGCGCAGATATCGCCTCCCCACGTAAGGCGCTTGAACTCATCGCTGCTGCAAAAAGCTGCAGCAATGGCGAAGGTTTCGATGCTGAAGATCAAGTTCTTGCAGATTTAGTAATGTCAGATCCACTTCGCGCATCTCTCTACGCATTTAATTTGATCCAGAAGAAGCGTAAGAAGGTAGAGGGTGCGCCTAAGGCCAATATGGCTCGCAAGGTCACAAAGGTAGGCGTCGTTGGCGCAGGTCTTATGGCATCACAACTTGCTCTCCTTCTTGTTCGCAACTTGAAGTGCCCAGTGGTGATGACAGATATCGACCAGGAGCGCGCAGATAAGGGCGTTGCTTGGGTCAGAGCCGAACTCGCAAAGTTAGTGGAGAAGAAGCGCATGAGCGCTGAGAGCGCTACTCGCCTATCGGCCTTGATCTCAGGATCTGCCGACAAGAACGTCTATGCCGGATGTGATTTCATCATTGAGGCGATCTTTGAAGAGCTCTCATTGAAACAGGAGCTCTTTAAGGGCCTTGAGGCAATCGTCTCTGCCGAATGCATCCTTGCTACAAATACATCTTCTCTCTCTGTTGAGCGTATGAGTGAGGGGATGAAGAACCCAGAACGCGTCGTCGGATTCCACTTCTTTAACCCGGTTGCCATCATGCCGCTCCTAGAGATTGCTCGTACCTCACATACCGATGATGCAACGACTGCAACAGCGGTTGAGGTTGGCAAGAATCTCAAGAAGACGATGATTATCTGTAAGGATGCTCCGGGCTTCGTCGTTAACCGCCTCCTCACACGATTTATGGGTGAGATCACTGATGCCGTTGATGAAGGAACGGATCCAGCAACAGCTGATAACGCGATGCGCTCCATTGGATTCCCAATGAGCCCATTTGAGTTATTAGGTCTCGTTGGACCAGGTGTTGCTCTCCACGTTTCAGAGACTCTCAATAAGAACCTCGGTCCTCGCTACCGCATCTCACCAACGATGCAGGCAATGGTGCGAGAGGGTGTGAAGAGCTTCTACATCAAGAATGAAGATGGAACATTCGGTGCAAACCCTGCTGCGGTAGCCTTGATCCATAAGGGGACAACTCCATCAACTGCTGAGCAGGTGCGTGAGCGCGCGCTGAAGGCCCTTGCGGAGGAAGCTCGCATGATGCTCGATGAGGGCGTTGTTGCAACTCCTGCTGAGATTGATCTCTGTATGTTGCTCGGCGCTGGGTGGCCAATGCACCTCGGTGGAATCTTGCCGTTCTTAGATCGCGAAGGTATTAGCGAATCTGCTTCTGGTCAGCGTTTCCATGCTCCGGGAATTGCATCGGTACTGAAGTAGAGCTCCACTCCACAATCTCTCGCGCAATCTGCTGAGCAGTGATCCCTAGATCTTCTAGGATCTCTGTTCGCTTAGAGTGCTCGATAAATTCAAGTGGGACGCCGATGCTATGAACTGGAACTTCAAGGCGGGCATCTCTAAACATCTCTGATAGCGATGATGCGATTCCGCCATGGCGAATTCCATCTTCGATGACAACAACGCTCTTATAGCGCTGAGCCATTGTCACAAGTGAAGTTGGGAGAGGCTTGACCCAACGAGGATCAATAACGGTCACACCAACGCCTTCACGGTAAGCCTGTGATGCCGCCTCAACAGCCAGTGGTGCCATTGCACCGATGCTTACGAGGAGCACATCTGCGCTTTCCCCGCGATAGAGAACATCAATACCATCACGCGATTCGAAGGCGGGAATATCGCTATGGACAGCGCCCTTTGGAAAGCGAAGGAGGGTTGGTCGATCATCGATATCAAGGGCTTCAGCTAGCGCCTGGCGAAGTCGCGCACCATCACGAGGGGCTGCCACCGCTAGCGTTGGAACGATTCCCGTAAGAGCAAGATCCCAGATGCCATGGTGTGAAGGTCCATCATCGCCGGTAACACCAGCGCGATCGAGAATAAAGGTGACACCGGCGCCGTGAAGTGCAACATCGAGCAAGAGTTGATCGAAGGCGCGGTTGAGGAATGTTGAGTAGACGGCAACAACCGGGTGAAGACCGGTATATGCCATACCAGCGGCGCTCGTTACGGCGTGCTGTTCAGCGATTCCAACATCGATGGTGCGTTCTGGAAATGCCTTCTGAAAATTATCAAGGCCGGTAGGTCCGAGCATCGCAGCAGTAATCGCAACGATATCTGGGCGCTTGCCACCTATTGCAACAAGCTCCTCTGAAAATACATCGGTCCATGAGGTCTTACTTGCATTTACAGGTGCACCAGTCTCAGGATCTACGATTCCAACGGCGTGGAACTTCTCGGCCTCATCGGCAACAGCCGGGCTATAGCCGCGACCCTTCTCGGTGATGACATGAACCAAAACCGGCTCACCAAATTCTTTAGCCTGTTCGAGCGCGCGATCCATCGCAGCGATATCGTGGCCATCAATTGGCCCGATATATTTAAGTCCAAGATCTTCAAACATGCCCTGTGGGGCGACAATATCCTTAATCCCCTTCTTCATCCCATGAAGAGTTTCAAAGATTGGCGCGCCGACTACGGGAGTCTTCTGAAGAACTTCCTTCCCCCAGTCGAGGAAGCGTTCATACCCTTGCGTCATGCGAAGTGTTGCAAGGTGAGATGCCAACCCACCGATAGTTGGTGAGTAGGAACGTTCATTATCATTGACAACGATAACGAGCTTTCGATTCTCTGCAGTTGCAATATTGTTAAGGGCTTCCCATGACATTCCACCTGTGAGTGCGCCATCGCCCACCACAACTACAACATGGCGATCGTGCTGCCCGGTCAGTGCAAAGCCACGTGATATTCCATCGCCCCATGAAAGCGCAGTCGATGCATGAGAATTCTCAATAACATCATGCTCTGATTCGCGTCGATTGGGATAACCGGCGATACCGCCGCGTTGGCGAAGACCATCGAAATCTCCAGCACGGCCCGTCACAATCTTATGAACATAGGATTGATGTCCGGTATCGAAGAGGACGAGATCCTTAGGTGAATCAAATGTCCGGTGGATTGAAAGAGTCAACTCAACGACTCCAAGGTTTGGACCAAGGTGACCACCGGTCCGTGAAACCTTCTCTACTAAAAAGGCGCGAATCTCCGCACTGAGCTCTGCCAACTGGGCAGGGCTAAGCGTTTTGAGGTCTTGTGGACCAGAGAGAGATTCAAGCATGTGGAGAAGTCTAAGCGCAGATAGTGCTTAGCCGCGCAATGAGCGGAGCACATATTGCATGATTCCACCGTGGCGGTAGTAATCAGCCTCACCTGGCGTATCGATACGGACCTTAGCTGAGAAGCTCTTGCCCCCTGCTGTGACCTGTACCTCCTTAGGAATACCACCATCATTGAGAGCGGTGATTCCTGAAATCGTGAAGCCCTCTTCCCCGGTAAGACCGAGTGATTGAGCGCTTTCTCCATTGACGAATTGCAAAGGAAGAACGCCCATACCGATCAAGTTAGAGCGGTGAATACGTTCGAAGCTCTCAGCAATGACCGCGCGAACACCTAAGAGCGCTGTGCCCTTAGCTGCCCAGTCACGAGATGATCCTGATCCATACTCTTTGCCAGCCAAGATCACCAATGGAACTCCTGCTGCTTGATATGCAACGGAGGCATCGTAAATTGTTGACTGCTCGCCGTTGTTAAGGAAGTTACGTGTGAAGCCACCTTCAACACCATTGAGAAGCAAGTTCTTCAAACGAATATTTGCAAAGGTTCCACGAATCATTACCTCGTGGTTTCCACGGCGAGATCCATATGAGTTGAAGTCTTTTCGGTCAACGCCATTTACCTCAAGATACTTACCAGCAGGTGAATCTGCCTTGATATTACCGGCAGGTGAGATGTGGTCTGTTGTGACTGAATCTCCCAAGATTGCAAGTACGCGAGCATCGGTAATATCTTTCACAGGAGTTGGCTCAGCTGGCATACCTTCAAAGTAAGGAGGTTTGCGAACATAAGTTGACTTTGGATCCCATTCAAAGGTATTTCCTGATGGTGTATCGAGTGACTTCCAGCGATAGTCACCTTCAAAGACACTGGCGTAATCCTTCTTAAACATCTCAGATGAGATTGATGAATCAATGACATCCTGAATCTCTTGTGCTGATGGCCAGATATCTTTGAGAAGCACTGGGTTGCCATCTTTATCGTTACCGAGAGAATCGTTGGCAAAATCATGATCCATGGTTCCGGCGATTGCATAGGCAACAACTAGTGGTGGCGATGCAAGGTAGTTCATCTTTACATCTGGGCTGATGCGACCTTCAAAGTTTCGGTTACCTGACAAAACAGCGGTAACGGCAAGATCGTGTTCATTGACTGCCTTGCTGATTTCAACAGGAAGTGGGCCTGAGTTTCCGATACAGGTAACGCAGCCATAACCAACGAGGTTAAAGCCAAGAGCTTCCATGTATTTGGTAAGGCCAGAGCGATCGTAGTAATCGGTGACTACCTTTGAACCTGGAGCGAGAGTTGTCTTCACCCAAGGCTTAGATGCCAATCCCTTCTCAACTGCGTTCTTTGCAAGGAGAGCAGCACCGATCATCACTGAAGGGTTTGAGGTATTTGTGCAAGAGGTAATCGATGCGATGACGACATCGCCATTCTTGACCGTGGTCTTATTTGCTCCAACAGAGACTGGATATGACTCTTTTCCAGTCTTCTCTGAGAGGTATGTAGGAAGAATCTCTTCAAACTTCTTCTTTGACTCTGAGATTGAGATGCGATCTTGTGGTCGCTTTGGACCTGCAATTGATGAGACAACGGTGGAGAGATCGAGTTCAAGATTTTCAGAGTAGCGAGGCGTTGCAGCAGGGTCGAACCACATTCCCTGCGCTTTTGCATACTGCTCGACAAGGGCGACCTGCTCGTCACTACGACCGGTCAGGCGCAGGTAGCGAAGTGTCTCTTCATCGATTGGGAAGATTGCACAAGTTGATCCGTACTCAGGTGACATATTTCCGATAGTTGTTCGGTTTGCCATTGGAACAGCGGTAACACCTGGACCATAGAACTCTACAAACTTTCCCACTACGCCATGCTTGCGGAGCATCTCTGTAATAACGAGAGCCATATCTGTCGCTGTTGTTCCTACTGGAAGTTCGCCCTTGAGCTTGAAACCTACAACGCGTGGAATCAACATTGAGACCGGCTGGCCAAGGAGAGCTGCCTCTGCCTCAATACCGCCAACGCCCCAACCTAGAACTCCGAGTCCATTGACCATAGTTGTATGTGAATCAGTACCAACGACGGTATCTGGGTAGGCACGAACGACCCCATTGACTTCGCGAGTCATTACAACTCGTGCTAAATATTCGATATTAACCTGGTGAACAATTCCAGTTCCTGGTGGAACAACCTTAAATTCATCGAATGCGCCCTGTCCCCAACGCAAGAAGCGGTAACGCTCGCGGTTGCGCTCATATTCAACATCTGTGTTTTGTTCGAAGGAGGTATTGGTTCCGTAGAAATCTGCGATTACTGAGTGATCGATAACGAGCTCAGCAGGTGCCAGTGGATTTACCTTGGAGGCATCTCCCCCGAGCTCGACGATTGCCTCACGCATTGTTGCGAGGTCGACAACACATGGAACGCCGGTGAAGTCCTGCATGACTACGCGAGCTGGAGTAAATTGAATTTCTGTATCAGGTTCGACAGATGGATCCCATTGAGCAAGAGCCTTGATGTGATCGGCGGTGATATTTGCGCCATCTTCAGTGCGCAAGAGATTCTCAAGGAGGACCTTGAGTGAGAATGGAAGATCACTGGCTCCCTCAACCTTTGATATATCGAAGATCTCAAACTCTTTACCTGCAACTGCGAGGCTCTTCTTTGTGCCGAGGGAGTTCTTGCTCATGGCGATGCACCTATTCTAAAAAGTATCTTGACGTCAAGATACCTTACGAGGGGTGTAGAGCGCAATAGATTCGATGTGGTGAGTCATGGGAAAGAGATCGAATGCTCGAATATCTTCTAAGTGATACCCCGCATCATTGAGATAGGTCGTATCCCGCGCGAGGGCAGCCGGGTCACATGCCACATAGATGATGGCGCGAGTTTTCAATTGGGCCGCTCTCTCAATCACGGGCTTGCCAGTTCCAGTGCGTGGCGGATCGAGAACGATGATGTCGGCCCGATTAAATTTCTTAATCTCTCTTGCAACATCACCAGTATGAATGAAGACATTCTCTGCACCATTGAAGTTCACACGTGCATCTGAGGTTGCAGAGGAGCTCCCCTCCACAATATCTACGCGCCCTCCCGGGCCAATGAGTGGAAGCGCAGCTCCGGCAAATAGTCCTACTCCCCCATAGAGGTCAAGAAGATGATCTCCTAATTGAAATTGGGCAAAGCCAAGTACGACATCGACTAACGCCTCTGGCGCGCTGATATTGCTCTGCCAGAATGAGGATTGACTGACCTGATAATCAAAATCTCGAACTGTGTAGTGGAGCGAATTCTCACCTTCGATAATCTTTGGCTTGGCTCGTTCAGAGTTACGGTCTGTGCGTTGATCCATCTGCGCAACCGTTCTATTCCCTCTGGTATCTAGCGCGACTTCGATTCTCTGTTCCGCAGAAATATCTGAAACCGGCAAGGTCGAGAAATCAATTTCAGGAATAAGAACCGGGCAGGATGCAATCGGGATTACGGCATTGCTTCTAGAGCCTTTGAACCCAACTTCACCATTGCGATTAGTCGATGCGGCAAAACGCGTGCGCCAATGTAGGGGTGATGAGACTTCCTCTACCTCAATCTCCACCTCCATCTTTGCAATGCGAGCAAATTGCTCTGCGATTACATCTGATTTCAACTCGCGCTGGTGAGTAACATCTATATGTTGGAAATCGCACCCACCACAACTGCCCGCATATTGGCAGGGCGGTTGAACGCGAAAGTTGCTCGGTTCAATAACGGCAAGGACATCTGCGCGAGCAAATGATTTCTCGAGTCCGGTGATTTCGACCTCAACAATCTCACCTGGAATGGCATGGCGAACGAAGATAACTGCGCCCTCATGGCGGGCGATGAAATGGCCCCCATGGGCGACCTTCTCAATCTCGACTCGAAGAATTTCGCCGATATGGAGGGTTTTTCTCGTTGTTTCGGTCATGGAGATAAGAGTAAGGGAGTAAGTTATGCCTATGCACGTAGTCATCATGGGTTGCGGTCGCGTGGGTTCATTGCTCGCTATCGAGTTGGAAGCCAACGGCCATTCAGTAGCTGTCATCGATCAAGCAAAAGAGGCATTCCGCCGACTTGGCCCCGACTTCAAGGGTCGCACCATTACAGGTGTTGGCTTTGATCGAGATACCCTGCTTGAGGCAGGCATCGAAGGAGCAGATGCTTTCGCCGCCGTCAGTAATGGCGATAACTCCAACATTTTGGCCGCACGAGTTGCACGTGAGAGCTATGGAGTCACCAATGTTGTGGCTCGTATCTACGATCCTGGTCGTGCCGAGATTTATCAGCGCCTTGGTATTCCAACTGTGGCTACTGTTATCTGGGCGACCGATCAGATTATGCGTCGATTAACGCCAGAAGGCTCTCGCTCTGAGTGGCGCGATGCGAGTGGAACTGTCCAGCTTGCTGAAGTTCACCCACATCTTGATTGGTTCGGCACAGCGATTGTCGATATCGAAAAAGCTGCCGACCTACGCGTTGCATTCCTTACTCGCCTCGGCGAAGGACTCATCCCTGATGAGAGCACCGTCTTGCAAGATGGCGATTTGATTCACATCATGGTTCGCGATGAGAAGCTTGCTGAAGTTGAGGCAATTCTAGGAAAGTCACCGGAGGCTTAATTCAATGCGTATCGCTATCGCTGGTGCTGGAAATGTTGGCCGCGCAATTGCGCGCGAGCTTCTTGATAATGGTCATCGAGTTCTCCTCATTGACCGCGACCCTAAGGCGCTCAAGCTTGAATCTGTCCCTGATGCTGAATGGTTGATGGCAGATGCTTGCGAGATCGCATCTCTCGATAAGGCGAGCCTTAATGATTGCCAAGTTCTCGTTGCCGCAACAGGTGATGACAAGGTCAATCTTGTGGCATCTCTTCTTGGTAAAACTGAATACGGCGTGCCACGTGTAGTTGCTCGCATTAATCATCCAAAGAATGAATGGCTCTTTGATCACTCATGGGGTGTAGATGTTGCGGTATCAACTCCACGCATTATTGCCGCTCTCGTTGAAGAGGCTGTCAGCGTTGGTGATGTAGTCCGACTCTTCTCATTCCGAAAGGGTCAAGCAAATCTAGTTGAGCTCACACTTCCGGATTCATCTAGCTGTATCGGCAAAACCGTCGAAGAAATCACCCTGCCTGATGATGCATCTTTGGCAGCGATTGTTCGTGATGGCCGAGTCCTTACCCCAACGCCATCAGATGTATTTGTTGCCGGTGATGAGCTTCTCTTCGTGGCCTCAGCAGTTGCTGAAGGTCAATTGAAGGAATGTTTCATCTCAACTAACTAGCAGGGCCTTTCGTCACAGGCACGGTCTTTAGAATCATCCAGGTTCCATAACCGGTTGCGATAAATAGCGGATAACCCATCGCTAAATTGACTGTACCGAGAAGATTTACATTTCCACTTCTATAGATCGGGTACTGCACGGCAAGGCGCAAGAAGAACATTCCCACCCAGAGCCAACTTGCACGTATATATGCCCGTTTACGTGCCGGGTCATGGCGCCAGAGCAAGTTCTCGCCAAGGATCGGACCGAGCATTAATCCCAAGATTGGCCATCCCGCAATATTGGCAATGAGATAGACCGTTCCATAGCCAAGGTTGGTCAGCAACTTTGGAAGGAAAACATCACTTGGATTTCCGGTCCGATTGGCAAACCATGCGCTAATCAGAACACCGATCAGGCCGCTAAATGCATGTTGCACCGTCTCGCGACGTGCAAGGCGAATCAGAGTGAGAATCAGTGAGATGGCTATCGATGCATAGAGAGCATCCTGCAAATCATCACGGAGATTGAAGATAATGAGGAAGAGTACGGATGGAATGCCGGTATCAATTAATCCACGCTTTCCACCAAAGGCCGATAAGACTTTATCGCGATCTTCGCTCTGATTCATGAACGACCTGTAGATCCAAAGCCACCATCGCCGCGACCTGAACCAGGAAGTGACTCAACTTCGAAGAAATCCGCGCGTTCCACCTTCTGAAAAACTAATTGCGCAATCCGATCGCCACGTTTGAAAGTCACCGATTGCTCTGGATCATGGTTGATCAAGATGCATTGAAGCTCTCCACGATATGCAGCATCTACAGTTCCTGGAGCATTGACCATTGTGACGCCATGTTTGATTGCAAGGCCAGAGCGTGGATGGACGAGAGCGACGTAGCCATCGGGAAGTGCAATCGCGATACCGGTCGGAACGAGTGCGCGCTCCCCTGGTGCAAGAGTGATATCAATACGTGAATAGATATCTGCTCCAGCATCGCCACCCTTTGCATATGCCGGAAGCGGTAGATCTGGATCAAGGCGTGTGATCAATACCTGTAAGTTGCTCATGGGTTGATATTAAACTCTGGATCGACGAAAGACATTAACTCTGGATTGCTTCTAATTGCCGCGATGTATTCAGCCGGTGCATTATCAAGGAAGTGATTCATCGGCACGATGATAAAGAGTGAGGAAGCACGTGTGGCGATTGGTCCATCGGGACCGTTAAGCCGCCCCTGTGCAACCGAATAGACCTTACGGCCATGCTGCCCAACAATCTCTGCGGTGATGTAGAGAGTCGTACCGATTGGAACCGGCATAAGGAAATCCGTCTCTAACCTCGCCGTAACCGCAGGGGCGCGAAGTAACCACATCAACTTTCCAAGCG
>JAURJS010000115.1 GCA_030832135.1 Candidatus Planktophila sp. | reverse complement strand
CGCTCGTAATCCCAGCGAATTACGCTAATCGTTACATCTTTTATAAGATGCACCCATGAGCACACTCTCTCGCGATGAAGTCGCAAAATTGGCAGGGTTAGCACGAATCGAGATGACCGAGGAAGAGCTAGTAAATATCTCTTCACAATTTGGCACCATCCTCGATGCCGTTGCTCGAGTTCAAGAGCTCAACCTTGATGGCGTGAAGGCGACATCGCACCCCCAACCAATTGAGAACATTGCACGTCCTGATGTAGTTCAGCCGAGCCTCACACCAGCAGAGGCGCTCTCTGGAGCACCTGCTCAAGAAGACCAGCGTTTTCGCGTGCCACAGATTTTGGGAGAGGAGTAAGCCATGATTTTCAAGACTGCAGCAGAGATGGCAACAGCTCTCTCCAATAAGGAAGTTTCATCGGTTGAGCTCACTAAGGCTCACTTAGATCGCATTGCTTCGGTTGATAGTGATGTCAAAGCATTCCTCCATGTTGATAAGGAAGGTGCACTTGCGCAGGCAGCTGCAGTCGATGCAGATCGCGCATCAGGCAAGGAGCTCTCACCGCTTGCTGGTGTTCCACTTGCTCTCAAAGATGTTCTTGCTCAGAAGGGCGTTCCCACAACTGCAGGTTCAAAGATTTTGCAGGGCTGGAAGCCACCTTATGACTCCACTGTAGTTTCAAAGTTAAAGAACGCAGGCGTCGTTATTCTGGGTAAGACAAATATGGATGAGTTCGCAATGGGTTCATCTACTGAGAACAGCGGATATGGACCAACATTTAATCCTTGGGATTTATCTCGCACACCAGGTGGTTCATCAGGTGGCTCATCTGCAGCAGTTGCCGCCTTCGAAGCACCGCTTGCAATTGGCTCTGACACCGGCGGATCTATCCGCCAACCTGCAGCGCTGACTGGAATTGTCGGAGTTCGCCCAACATATGGCGCAGTCTCTCGTTACGGATTAATCGCCTATTCATCATCGCTTGATCAAGCAGGACCATTTGGTCGCACGGTTCTCGACACAGCAATGCTCCACGAGATTATCGCCGGACATGATGCACATGATGCAACCTCGATTAACGCACCTGTTCCTGCAGTAGTTGCTGCAGCTAAGAGCGGTGATGTGAAGGGGATGAAGATTGGCGTCATTAAGCAGTTGCAGGGCGAGGGATATCAGAAGGGTGTGCAGACACGCTTTACCGAATCACTTGATCTCCTTGCCTCACTGGGCGCAGAGATTGTTGAAGTAGATTGCCCAAGCTTTGAATATGCACTTGCTGCCTATTACTTAATCGCACCATCTGAGTGTTCCTCTAACCTCGCACGTTTTGATGCGATGCGTTATGGACTTCGCACAGGCGATGAAGGGGGAGCTTCAGCTGAAGCCGTTATGGCTGCAACCCGTGATGCTGGTTTTGGTCGCGAGGTTAAGCGCCGCATCATCCTTGGTACATATGCGCTCTCATCCGGTTACTACGATGCCTACTACGGCAGCGCACAGAAGATTCGCACACTCATCATTGAAGATTATGCAAAGGCATTTGCTGCAGCAGATGTCTTGGTATCACCAACTGCGCCAACAACTGCTTACAAGATTGGCGAGAAAGTCGATGATCCAATGGCGATGTATCTCGGGGATGTTGCAACTATCCCAGTAAACCTCGCTGGCATCTGCGGAATGTCGCTTCCAGCAGGACTAGCCGAAGAAGATAACTTGCCAGTCGGATTCCAAATCATGGCTCCTGCGATGCAAGATCAACGCCTCTATCAGGCAGGTGCTGCACTTGAAGCTGCTCTTATCTCTAAGTGGGGAGGAGCTCTCATTACAAAGGCTCCCGCATTGAAGGGAGGTGCCAACTAATGGCGCTGAACTATGACGAGCTCATTGAAAAGTACAACCCAGTCCTAGGTCTTGAAGTTCACGTTGAACTCAATACTGAATCAAAGATGTTCTGCTCATGTGCAACGACTTTTGGTGCTGAACCAAATACTCAGACATGTCCTGTATGTCTGGCACTTCCTGGCGCGCTTCCTGTGGTCAATGAGAAGGCAATCGAATCAACGATCAAGATTGGTCTTGCTCTCAATTGCAGCATCGCCCCATATAGCCGCTTTGCACGAAAGAATTACTTCTACCCAGATATGCCAAAGAACTTCCAGATCTCTCAATATGACGAGCCGATCTGCTTCGATGGTTATGTCGATGTTGAGATTGAGACCGAGGAAGGTCCTAAGCAGTTCCGCATCGAGGTCGAGCGCGTTCACATGGAAGAGGACACAGGTAAGTCACTCCACGTAGGTGGTGCAACTGGTCGTATCCATGGAGCTGATTACTCATTGCTCGATTACAACCGTGCCGGTATTCCATTGGTTGAAATTGTGACCAAGATTGTTCCTGGCACAGGCAAGTACGCACCAGAAGTTGCCAAGGCATATGTGGCAGAACTTCGCGACATCCTTCGTGGGCTAGGCGTCTCTGATGTGAAGATGGAGCAAGGCTCCCTTCGCTGCGATGCCAACGTCTCACTGATGCTCAAAGATGCAACCGAGCTCGGAACACGTTCTGAGACTAAGAACGTTAACTCGCTCCGCTCTGTGGAGCGCGCTATCCGCGGTGAGATGTTGCGCCATGCTGAGATTCTTGAGACAGGTGGAAAGGTAAAGCAAGAGACCCGCCACTTCCAAGAAGATACCGGCCTTACTCGCTCAGGACGTTCAAAGGAGCAGGCAGAGGATTATCGCTACTTCCCAGATCCGGATTTAGTTCCAGTAAAACCAGATGCTTCCTGGATTGAGACTCTCAGAGCAGAGCTTCCTGAGCGTCCATCAATTCGTCGCAAACGTCTGAAGGAGCAGTGGGCAGTTCCGGATAAAGAATTTGCTGCGATGGTCAATGCTGATGTGCTCGATATTGTGGAAGCTACCGTGCTTCGGGGCGCGGATCCAACAAAGGCCCGCACCTGGTGGCTTGGAGAGATCTCTCGCATTGCAAATGATCAAGGCGTTGCAATTGCAGAGCTTGCAATCACACCGGCTCACGTTGCAGAACTCATCAACCTTGTTGCATCAGGTGAACTGACAGATAAATTGGCACGCCAAGTTGTTGAAGGCGTTGTTGCAGGAGAAGGCACTCCATCAGAGGTTGTGGCAAAGCGTGGAATCAAAGTTGTTAACGATGATGGTGCACTGATGGCTGCAATTGAGAAGGTCTGT
>JAURJS010000114.1 GCA_030832135.1 Candidatus Planktophila sp. | reverse complement strand
GGAGATATGACAGCTCTTGAGAATGTTGCAACAGCGGCAGATTCACTCAACAAGTCAGGCCTCGTCGGTTCACTTATCGGTGTTCCACGTAGTCGTCGTGATGAGAAGAAGAGCTTGGAGACCGCTATGGAGCTCCTTACCTTCATCGGTTTAGATCATCGCGCCCATCAGATGGCGAAGAATCTTCCCTATGGAGATCAGCGTCGCCTTGAGATTGCTCGAGCCCTCGCGCTCAATCCAAAGGTCTTGCTTCTCGATGAACCTGCTGCTGGCTTCAATCCCCAGGAGAAGGTTGAACTGGGAGAGTTGATTCGCAAGATTCGCGATCGCGGATTTGCTGTCTTGCTGATCGAGCACGATATGTCGCTCGTGATGAAGATTTCAGATCGCATCTCCGTGCTGGACTTCGGGCAGAAGATTGCAGAAGGAAAGCCAGAAGAGATTCAAAACAACCAGCGTGTTATCGATGCCTACCTAGGAGTTGCCGAAGATGCTTCTTGAAATCAATGATCTCCATGTTTCCTATGGAAAAATCAAAGCAATTAAGGGAATCTCTCTCCAGGTCGGCGCGGGCGAAATTGTTACTCTCGTTGGCGCAAATGGCGCTGGCAAGACAACTCTCCTGAAGACAATCTCAGGAATCCTCGCTCCAGTAAGTGGAACTATCAATTACGATGGAAAGCCGCTGACAGATATCAAGCCATTTGAGCGAGTGATTGCAGGAGTATGCCAAGCACCTGAGGGTCGAGGAATCTTCCCTGGTATGACAGTTCTTGAGAATCTTGAGATGGGTAAGTTCAGCCGTCCAGATGCAAAGGCTGAGAACGAGCAAGATTTAGAGATGGTGTACGAGCTATTCCCACGTCTGAAAGAACGTATCTCTCAGATGGGTGGAACTCTCTCCGGTGGAGAGCAGCAGATGCTCGCTATTGGTCGCGCACTGATGAGTCGTCCACGCCTCCTCCTTCTCGATGAGCCTTCAATGGGTCTAGCACCGATGTTTATCGCTCAGATCTTCGAGATCATCAAGGAGATCAAGAAGCAGGGTGTGACAATCCTGCTCGTTGAGCAGAATGCAGCGAAGGCGCTTGCAGTTGCCGATCGTGCCTATGTTCTTGAGACAGGAAATATCTCTATGGAAGGTACTGGCGCACAGCTACTAAATGATCCAGCTGTTCGCGCCGCCTACCTAGGACACGGTGCTTAAAGAGAGATTGAGAATTAACGCTGCGCAAGAATAAGGCAGGTGATACGGGCAGTGCATGTGCGCTGCCCGTCTTCATTTTCAATCACAATCTCATAGCTACACATCGTCTTACCTAAGCTGATCGCTGTCGCAGTTGCTGTTACATAGCCTGAGGTTGCTGATTTATGGTGCGTCGCATTGATATCGACACCAACAATCTTTCGATCTGGACCTGCATGGAGTTGAGTTCCAATAGAACCGAGTGACTCTGCCAGAACGACATTAGCTCCACCATGGAGAAGTCCAATAGGTTGAGTATTTCCCTCTACCGGCATGCGACCGACGAGTCGCTGTGGGGAGGCCTCAATCACTTCAATACCCATCTTCTGATCGAGGAGTCCTGAGCCTCGCTCGCGAATAATTGCCAAGTAATCAGGTTGCGTCATAGTTCGAAATCTTAACTTGTTACATAGGATGTGCGCCATGAGCGCGCCTAAGAAACTCTTATTAATCGATGGCCATTCAATGGCCTATCGCGCCTTCTATGCACTTCCGGTGGAGAATTTCACGACAGCGATGGGCCAACACACCAACGCCATCTATGGCTTTGCAACAATGCTAATCTCCTTGATTAAGGAGGAGAAGCCAACACACCTCGCAGTCGCCTTCGATGTTTCCCGCAAGACTTTCCGCTCCGATATCTTCCCTGAATATAAGGCCAATCGAGCCTCAACACCTGATGAGTTCCGCTCGCAGATGTCATATCTTCATGAGTTTATCGATGGCTGTGGAATTGAGCACTTCCAGCTGGAAGGCTATGAAGCCGATGATCTGATTGCAACGATCTCCAGGAAGGCAGAGTCAGATGGATTTGAGATCCTGATCTGTACTGGCGATAGAGATAGCTTCCAATTGGTGAACGAAAAGACGACTGTGCTCTATCCCAAGCGCGGTGTCAGCGAGATGGCGCGGATGACACCCGATGCCGTCTTTGAGAAGTATGGAATGACTCCGGCCCAGTATCCAGATTTTGCAGCGCTGCGTGGAGACCCAAGCGATAACCTGCCATCAATTCCAGGGGTGGGAGAGAAGACAGCGGCGAAGTGGGTTGTTGAATATGGATCGCTAAAGGACCTTCTATCTGAGGTCGATAAAGTTGGCGGCAAAGTTGGACAGGCACTTCGTGACAATATCGATAACGTTATTCGTAACCGTGAACTCACACAATTGGTGCATGATGCGCCCATCACCTTTGCCCTCGATTCGATGGAGTGGAAGGGTGTGGAGCTGGAGAAGATTGATCCACTTCTCACCACTCTTGAATTTAAGACGCTAAGAGAACGTTTCAAGCCGATCGCGGCAGCAGGTTCTGCCCCAGCAAAGGCGAAGAAGTCAGCAGCCAATGAATTACAAGGTGATCTCTTTGGCGCACCAGTGAAGGCAGATTTCATCTCAACAGCTGAGCTCTCAAAGAAGATTGCCTCACATCAGGGCGAGATTGCAATTGCATTTGAACTTTCCAATGAATCAGTCGATGAGAAGTTGGTCAGGTATGCAGTCGCACTCAACACAAAGGATGTATTCCTCATTGAGGGCTCCTCACTGGGGGAGTGGGCATCTGATGTCAAAGTTCCCAAGATTGTCTATGACGGCAAGGCGCTTGCCAGAATCAGTTCACTCGCCGGATTCTCATTCGATATCGATATCGCGGCATACCTGGTCAACCCTGGAACGCGAGCCTCTTCCTTTGCCGATATCGCTGATAAGTGGGGGTCACCTCTCGATACCTCATCGCCTGAGAATCTTCTAGCATCGCAAGCTGCAGGTTCATTTGAGATCAAGCAAAACCTTGAAGCAGATCTTGCAGAACGAAATCTGAACGACCTCTTTACAAACCTCGAGCTTCCGATAGCAGAGCTGCTTGCGATTATGGAGAGCCGTGGAGTTGCAGTCGATGTTAAGGAGCTCTCTCGACTGCTTGAGCTCTTTGAAAGCGAGGTAGCGGAAGAGACCCAGAAAGCGCATGCATCTGTGGGGCATGAGTTCAACGTCGCATCTCCGAAGCAGCTTCAAGTGGTTCTATTTGAAGAGCTTGGATTACCGAAGACGAAGAAGATCAAGACAGGTTTCACTACAGATGCGGATTCGCTCAATTGGCTCTTCGAAAAGACTTCGCACCCAGTTCTTGCATCATTGCTTCGTATTCGTGAAGTGAAGAAGCTGGCAACAACTATCGATGGCCTGATTGCAGAAGTTGCTGGCGATAAGCGGATTCATACCCACTTCGCGCAGACTGTTGCAGCCACCGGACGTCTTTCATCAGTGGGGCCAAATCTGCAGAATATTCCTGTTCGCACTGAAGATGGTCGAAAGATTCGCGCCACCTTTATCGCCGGTAAGGGATATGACGCCCTTCTTACCGCTGATTACAGCCAGATCGAGATGCGCATCATGGCTCACCTCTCTCATGATGCTAATTTGATTAAGGCTTTTGAATCAGGTGAAGATCTCCATGCCTCTATTGCTGGAGAGGTATTTGGCGTAAAACCAGGAGAGGTAGATCCTGAGATGCGACGTCAGATTAAGGCGATGTCTTATGGACTTGCTTATGGTTTGAGTTCATATGGACTTGCAGCCCAATTAGATCTCTCACCACCTGCAGCACAAGATTTAATGGATCGCTACTTTGAACGCTTTGGTGGTATTCGCGATTACCTCAAGACCGTGGTGGAGGAGGCGCGCAAAGTTGGTTATACCGAGACAGTGATGGGGCGTCGTCGATATTTGCCAGATTTAATGAGCGATAACCGTCAACGCCGTGAAGTGGCAGAGCGGATGGCGCTCAATGCGCCGATCCAAGGTTCGGCTGCTGACATCATCAAGTTAGCGATGCTCAACGTTCAAAAGGCTCTTGTTGAAGGGGGCTATACATCGCGCCTGCTCTTGCAGGTTCACGATGAACTCATCCTAGAGATTATCTCTAAGGAAGAAGAGGCGGTCACAGAACTAGTGCGTCGCGAGATGGGAAGCGCATTCCCACTGAAAGCCCCACTTAATGTGGGCATCGGCGTTGGTAAGAATTGGAACGTTGCTGCTCACTGATTAGTGGTGGCGTTATCTTTCATCGCAGCGAGATCTTCCTCATCGGTTGGAAGTTTATTTGCATCTGCTAGGCGGCCTCGACCGATGGTGAGGATTGTGTAACCGATACCGATACAGACCGTTGTAATTCCCAGTGCAAAATTTGGTGAGACTTTCTCTGAAATAACCCCACCCGATGCCGCACCTATAGACATCAGCGTTCCTTCGATCGTCCAGAGCCAACCCATCATTCCCGTTGGGGAGCCCTGTGGGCGAACTGCCTCCATCACTTCCCAGTAGAAGACTTGGATTGCTCCACCGACGAGGCCCATAAATGCGCCACCGATCACCATCGGCCAATCTGGATATAAGAACGCAAGTGGAAGAGAGACGATAAACCAGGCGAAGTAAGTTTTGCGGAGTGCGCCAAGCGGTGTCGTTTTCTTTGAGACGAGGCCACCAAGAAGGCCACCGATAATGTTTGCAACTCCCATCGCAGTGAAGATCCAGGCGGTGCGATGGGGGACATCTTCCAACGTTGCAAAGGCAGGGACTGCAACATCAAATACGCCCCAACCGAAACCGATAAAACATCCTTCAACAACGAGAAGTTGCAGTGGGCGGTGGCGCCACATAGAAACCTTGACTTCAGGTTTCTCTTCAGGAATCCAGTTGCGGGCAATCTTTGTAATTGCTAGTGAACCACCACCGATAAGCATCAAGGCGGCACATGTGTAGAGAGCACTTGATGGAGTTGATGAGAGCGCGAGTGCTGTAACAATTACTGGTCCGATTACTCCTGCTGCGCTCATCACTGCGGTGTCGACTGCATATGCGGTGCGAAGCCATTCGTCAGAGACAGCATCTCGCCACAATGGGCGCACGGAGAGATTGATAGGGGGAGCAGTTAATCCCAGTAGAAGAGAGAAGATGAGTAGCGATGATTTATCAGTTGCACCATTGAGGGCAATCAACATAATTGCATAGCCAGGTACTTGAATTCGAAGCGGCCACTTCATACCGTTGCGATCGATGATGGTGCCTCGGATGCCAGCTGTTGCTGCACCTGCGGCGGCGTTGACGCCAACAGCGAGGCCGGCCAGGGCTACAGAGTTGAGCTCCTGCTCGACCTTAAAGAAGATACCTAGTCCGACCATGCCATAGGCGACGCGGGCTGGAAATGCGCTCAATACCAAGACCCAGACATTTGGGAATCGGAAGAGTTCGGCATAGCGCTTCATAGACCAGCGATTCTACGCTCACATACCGCGGGAAATCAGCGGATTTGCCCCAATAAGAGCGCCCCGCCTAAAATCGGGGACTCACCTCAGGTGAGAAAACTCAATACGTCCTATCCCTACTACTTTCTATCCCTACGGAGCATCTTGACTACACAAATCGCAGTAAACGACATCGGATCAGCAGCAGATTTCCTTGCAGCAATCGAAGGCACAATCAGAAACTTTTCAGACGGCGACCTCGTAACAGGTACAGTCGTTCAGATAGACCGCGAAGAAGTACTTCTTGACGTCGGCTATAAGACTGAAGGCGTAATCCCTTCACGTGAACTCTCAATCCGCCACGATGCAGATCCAAATGACATTGTTAAGGTCGGCGATAAGGTCGAAGCTCTAGTTCTTCAGAAGGAAGATAAAGAAGGCCGTCTCATCCTCTCTAAGAAGCGTGCTCAATACGAGCGTGCATGGGGCGAGATCGAAGGCAAGAAGGAGCGCGACGAAGTTGTCGTAGGTACAGTTATTGAAGTTGTGAAGGGTGGTCTCATCGTAGACATCGGACTTCGCGGCTTCCT
>JAURJS010000025.1 GCA_030832135.1 Candidatus Planktophila sp. | reverse complement strand
TGGCTTAGGACCAAACTTAGGTAGGAGCTGTGAAGCAACTCCTGCGAAGATGATGATTCCTGCTGTGAATGGAAGGAATGCAAAGCCTGACTTGAGCGGGCTAAAGCCAAGGACTACTTGGAGATAGAGACCGAGGAAGAGGAACATCGAGAAGAGTCCAGCACCGACAACGAGTGAGCCGAGGTATGAGCCTCCGCGGTTACGTTCTGTGAGAACGCGAAGTGGCATCAATGGATTTGCCACCTTTGTCTCGATGAGAACGAAGATGATGAGAAGAATTACTGATGCGACTAAGAATGAGATTGTTGAAGTCGCCGACCATCCCTTGAGAGCTGCCTCATTGAATCCATAGGTGAGTGAGAAGAGACCGGCAGTTGCTGTGATGACACCAGGGATGTCATAGGTCTTATCTCCATCAGTCTTTGACTCATGGACATACTTAATTGCCAGGATTGCAGCAACGATCGCGATTGGCGTGTTCACGCCAAGGCACCAGCGCCATGAGAAGAACTCGGTAAGAGTTCCACCGACGATGAGACCGATTGCAGCGCCACCACCTGAGATTGCACCGAAGACACCGAATGCCTTGGCACGCTCAGAAGGAACCTTAAATGTCTCAGAGATGATTGCCAGGGCAGCTGGTGCAAGGAGTGCACCGAAGACGCCCTGAAGTGCGCGTGAGCCATAGAGCATTCCTTCGTTGGCTGCGACTCCACCAATTGCCGATGCACCAGCAAAACCGAGAAGACCGATGATGAAGATCTTCTTGCGACCAACATAATCACCGATGCGGCCACCAAGAAGAAGCAGTGAACCAAATGCGAGGGTATATGCAGTGATAACCCACTGCTGGTTTGCATCTGAAATACCGAGTTCTGTCTTTGCGCTTGGAATCGCAATATTCATAATTGAGCTATCGAGGACGAGCATCAACTGAGAGATGGCAACTACGAGCAACGTTCTCCAGCGATCAGGTGCTTGGCCCTTCACATGGCCTTGGGCGTCACGGTCTTGATTTGGCACAGAAAATCTCCATTTGTTTAGGTATTAATTCGAATGAACTTTAAGAATCAAGAATCCATCTTGAATAGTGGAATTCTAACTTACCCCTTTCAACTTCACGTGAAGAGACATGGGAGATAGAATCAGGACATGTCGACAATGAAGCCCCGCTCAGGTCTAGTAACCGATGGTCTCGAGCGCGCACCAGCTCGAGGAATGCTCCGCGCCGTGGGAATGGGCGATGAAGATTGGGTGAAGCCACAGATCGGCGTTGTCTCTTCGTGGAATGAGATTACACCCTGCAATCTCTCATTGGCGCGACTTGCAACTGCTTCACGCAAAGGTGTTCTTGATGCTGGTGGATTTCCTATGCAGTTCGGAACAATCTCTGTCTCTGATGGAATCTCGATGGGCCATGAAGGTATGCACTTCTCATTAGTTTCTCGCGAAGTTATTGCAGATTCTGTTGAGACTGTGATGCAGGCAGAGCGCCTCGATGGAATGGTGATGTTTGCAGGTTGCGATAAATCACTTCCAGGAATGATGATGGCGGCAGCTCGCATCAATGTGGCAGCGGTATTTGTCTATGCAGGTTCAACACTTCCAGGACAGGTCGATGGAAAAGATGTCACCATTATCGATGCTTTCGAAGCAGTTGGCGCATGTGCTCGAGGATTGATTACCCAAGAGCGCGTTGATCAAATTGAGAAGGCGATCTGCCCAGGTGAAGGCGCTTGTGGTGGAATGTATACAGCTAACACGATGGCAACAGTCGGTGAAGCAATCGGTCTCTCACTGCCAGGTTCTGCCGCTCCTCCTGCTGTCGATCGTCGCCGCGATGGATACTCTGAGGCATCTGGTGCTGCAGTTGTAAACCTCATTGCCAAGGGAATCACCACCCGCGATATTTTGACGAAGAAGGCATTTGAAAATGCCATCACCGCTGTCATGGCGCTCGGTGGCTCCACCAATGCTGTCTTGCACCTACTTGCCATTGCACATGAGGCAGATGTTGATCTAACTCTGGAAGATTTCCATCGCATCGGTTCGCGAGTGCCATTGCTGGGCGACCTCAAGCCTTTCGGAAAATATGTCATGTCAGATGTAGATAAGGTCGGCGGAATCCCAGTTGTGCTTCGTATGTTGCTCGATGCTGGCTACCTCCACGGTGATTGCTTAACCGTGACTGGAAAGACGATGGCTGAGAATCTTGCCGATATCAATCCACCGCTTGCAGATGGCGATGTCTTGCATCCAATCACCTCACCGCTCTCCACAGATGTCGGAATCACAATTCTCGGGGGTTCACTTGCAACAGAGGGGGCAGTCTGCAAGACAGCTGGAATTGGAATTGAAACATTTGAAGGACCTGCTCGAGTCTTCGAGCGCGAGCAATCTGCAATGGAGGCTCTTGAGAACGGCACGATTCAGGCAGGCGATGTAGTTGTCATTCGCTATGAAGGTCCTAAGGGTGGGCCAGGTATGCGCGAGATGTTGATGATTACCGGCGCGATTAAGGGAGCAGGGCTTGGTAAATCAACTCTCCTCCTTACCGATGGTCGCTTCTCAGGTGGTTCAACCGGACTTTGCGTCGGACATGTTGCACCCGAGGCTGTCGATGGGGGACCGATTGCATTCATTAAGGATGGCGATCGCGTCCGTATCGATATCCCAAACCGCACCCTCGATCTCTTGGTAGATCCGGCAGAGCTTGAGGCTCGCAAGGTCGGATGGAAGCCGCTGCCCCATAAGTACAAGCGCGGGGTCTTGGCGAAGTATTCAAAGCTCGTGGGCTCAGCCTCCAAGGGCGCTGTCTGCGACTAAATACCCACGGTGCGAGAGGTACCTTTCCACCAGACTCATTTCAACTGGTGAGACGTGCATCTCATCTCTTGACTCATACGCTCGCTCTAAGCGAGAATATGGCCATGCGTACAGCAATCGTCTCTTCATCAGTGGTGGTGATTCGATAGCGCATGCCTTAACAGCATGCGCGCCCTCAGATATCTGAGGGTTTTTTCATTTATAAAAGGTTTATCGAAGAGTTCTACGAGAGCGAAAGGAGCAAGAAGATGACAACACAGCACGTTCCCACAGCGAACGGCACAGCAATGAGCGGAGCAACTTCATTGGTGAAGAGCCTTGAAGCGGCTAATGTCGATGTGATGTTCGGTCTGCCTGGTGGCGCCATCCTTCCTGCCTACGATCCGATCTTCGACTCCACTATTCGCCACATCCTTGTTCGCCATGAGCAAGGAGCAGGACACGCGGCAACTGGCTATGCGCAGGTAACTGGTCGCGCCGGTGTCTGTATTGCAACATCAGGTCCTGGAGCTACCAACCTCGTTACCCCATTGATGGATGCCGGAATGGACTCTGTTCCACTCGTTGCAATCACTGGCCAGGTTCCATCGGCTGCAATTGGTACCGATGCATTCCAAGAGGCTGATATTCGCGGCATCACCATGCCATTTACAAAGCACAACTTCCTTGTCACCAAGGCTGCCGACATTCCACGCGCAATCGCTGAGGCATTTCATATCGCAACCTCAGGTCGTCCTGGCCCAGTCCTCGTTGATATTGCCAAGGATGCGCTGCAGACGCAGACAACATTTAACTGGCCAGCAAAGATTGAACTCGCTGGTTATAACCCACGCATTACACCAGATAACCAATCGATTGCAGATGCTGCAGCGCTTATTGCGCAATCAAAGAAGCCAGTCTTCTATGTTGGCGGGGGAGTAATCAAGGCGGAGGCTTCAAAGGAGCTTGCCCAGTTGGTTGAACTTCTCGGTGCACCAGTTGTGACCACTTTGATGGCACGTGGTGCATTCCCGGATTCACATCCACTTCATCTCGGTATGCCAGGTATGCATGGAACAGTTGCTGCGGTAACGGCTCTGCAAAAGGCCGATCTACTGATCACTTTAGGCGCTCGCTTCGATGACCGCGTTACTGGAAAGCTCTCTACCTTCGCAGTTAGCGCCAAGGTTATTCACGCTGATATCGACCCAGCTGAGATCAATAAGAATAAGTTTGCCGATGTCCCAGTTGTGGGAGACCTTCGCGAAACCATTACTGCCCTTATTCCTGCGCTTAAGGCAGCCCTTGAGAAGAGCCGCCCAGATTTAACACCGTGGAATGCCTCAATGCAGAAGTTGAAGTCAACATACCCATTGGGTTACACACTTCCTGATGATGGTTCACTCTCTCCACAGGCAGTAATCGAGCGTATTGGAAAGATCTCTGGATCAGAGACGATCTTTACATCAGGTGTTGGTCAACATCAGATGTGGGCATCGCAATTTATCTCTTACGAACACCCTCGCACCTGGCTCAACTCAGGCGGCGCTGGAACTATGGGATATGGAGTTCCAGCTGCAATGGGTGCAAAGGTTGGAGCTCCTGATGCAACTGTCTGGGCCATCGATGGCGATGGTTGTTTCCAGATGACAAATCAAGAGCTAGTTACATGTGCTCTTAACAATATTCCAATCAAGGTTGCGATTATTAATAATGAATCCCTCGGAATGGTTCGCCAGTGGCAGACCCTCTTCTATGAAGGCCGTTATTCAAATACCTCACTTGAGTCAAAGCGCGTTCCTAACTTCCCGATGCTTGCAGAGGCGATGGGCTGTGTTGGACTCTCTTGCGAGCGACCAGAAGATCTTGATGCCACTATCGAGAAGGCGATGTCAATTAACGACCAACCTGTCGTAGTTGATTTCCGCGTTCATCGCGATGCGATGGTCTGGCCGATGGTTGCTGCTGGAACATCGAATGATGAAATCATGATTGCCCGCGCGACAGCGCCTGACTGGGATTCACAGGAGCTCTAATGTCTATTCACACAATTGAAGTTCTCGTTGAGAATGAACCAGGCGTCCTCGCTCGCGTATCTGGGCTCTTTGCTCGCCGCGCCTACAACATCGACACCCTCGTTGTTGGTCCAACATCTAATCCAGAAGTTTCGAAGATGGTTATTCAGGTAAACCTTGAAGGACACTCTCTCGAGCAAGTAATCGCTCAATTGGACAAGCTCATCAGTGTGATCAGCATTGAAGAGCTCGTTGATGGAGCAAAGAAGCCTGTTAAAGACACACAACCCGATTACCAGAACTAAGTAAGAAACGACAAAAGGAGAAATACCGTGGCAACGATGTATCACGATCAGGATGCAGATCTATCCGTAATTCAAGGTCGCAAAGTCGCGATCATCGGTTATGGCTCACAGGGCCATGCACACGCACTTAACCTCCGCGATTCAGGTGTTGATGTTCGCGTTGGTCTCAAGGAAGGTTCACCATCTCGCGCTAAGGCAGAGGCGGAAGGTCTTCGCGTTGTCTCTGTTGCAGAGGCAACAAAGGAAGCTAGCGTCATCATGATCTTGGCTCCAGATCACCTCCAGCGTCACATCTATGCAGAGTCAATCTTGCCTAACCTCGAAAAGGGCGATGCTCTCTTCTTCGGCCATGGTTTCAATATTCGCTTCGGTTACATCAAGCCACCGGTAGATGTTGATGTCTGCATGGTTGCTCCAAAGGGTCCAGGACACCTTGTTCGTCGTGAGTTCGCTGCAGGTCGCGGCGTCCCTGACATCGTTGCTGTTGAGCAGGATGCAACAGGAAATGCATGGCCATTGACTCTCTCTTATGCAAAGGCGATGGGCGGACTTCGCGCAGGCGGAATCCTCACAACATTTACAGAAGAGACAGAGACCGATCTATTCGGTGAGCAGGCTGTTCTCTGTGGAGGAGCATCACAGTTGGTGATGTATGGCTTCGAGACACTCGTTGAAGCTGGATACCAGCCAGAGGTTGCTTACTTTGAGTGCTTGCACGAACTTAAGTTGATTGTTGACCTTATGTATGAAGGTGGAATCGCAAAGCAGCGTTGGTCAGTCTCTGACACAGCGGAATTCGGTGACTATGTATCAGGTCCACGCGTTATCGATCCACATGTCAAGGAGAATATGAAGGCCGTACTTGCTGATATTCAGTCAGGTGCATTTGCAAAGCGCTTCGTAGATGATCTCGAGAATGGTGCAAAGGAATTCACAGCGCTTCGCGAGAAGGGCGAGTCACACCAGATTGAGAAGGTTGGACGCGAACTCCGCAAGATGTTTAGCTGGATGAAGAAGGCTGACAACGATGATTACCAAGAGGGAAGTGCTGCACGTGGCTAAACCTGTTGTATTAATCGCTGAAGAACTCAGCGCTGCAACGCTCGATGCTCTGGGTCCTGACTTTGAGGTTCGCAACTGTGACGGTGCAAACCGCGCAGAGCTCCTTGAAGCTCTCGGCAAGGGCGTTGATGCAGTTCTGATTCGTTCTGCTACAAAGATGGATGCAGAGGCAATTGCTGCAGCTAAGGGCCTTAAGGTCATCGCTCGCGCAGGTGTTGGTCTCGATAACGTTGATATCCCAGCAGCAACTGCAGCTGGTGTCATGGTTGTTAATGCACCTACTTCAAATATCGTCTCAGCTGCAGAGCTTGCAATCTCATTGCTACTTGCATCTGCTCGCTTTATCTCACCAGCACACGCTGCGTTGAAGAATGGCAAGTGGGCTCGTTCGAAATACACCGGAGCAGAGCTCTTCGAGAAGACTCTCGGAATTGTTGGCTTTGGTCGCATCGGACAACTCGTTGCTCACCGCATGCAGGCATTTGGTATGAACGTCATTGCATATGACCCATACCTCCAGCCTGCTCGCGCAGCTCAGCTTGGCGTTGAATTGGTAGAGCTCGATGATCTCTTGAAGCGCTCTGACTTCATCACCATCCACCTTCCAAAGACAAAAGAGACTGCAAACCTCATTGGCGTGGAAGCGCTCAAGAAGGTGAAGAAGGAAGTTCGCATCATCAACGCTGCACGCGGTGGAGTACTCGATGAGGCAGCTCTCTATGATGCAATCACTGAAGGTCGTGTAGCTGGTGCTGGTCTCGATGTTTATGTGACAGAGCCATGCACAGATTCACCTTTATTCCAGCTCGATCAAGTGGTTGCAACACCACACCTTGGAGCTTCAACTGATGAAGCGCAGGAACGTGCTGGTATTGCAGTAGCGGTCTCAGTTCGTAAGGCTTTGGCCGGTGAATTGGTTCCTGATGCGGTCAACGTTAAGGGTGGAGCGATCCACGATGAGATTCGTCCATCTCTTCCACTTGTTGAGAAGATGGCACAGATTGCTACAGCAATCGCTGGCGAGCTTCCAGTTTCTATGGAGATCACAGTCAAGGGCGATATCTCTGGCCATGATTCATCAGTTCTTGCAATCAGTGCGCTCAAGGGTGCACTTCAAGCAACTGGCTCTGAAGATGTTACATACGTCAATGCGCCAGGACTTGCTGCAGAGCGTGGCGTGACATCTTCTGTTGTTACATCAGCTGACTCTCCTGAGTACCGCAGCATGATCTCTCTTCATGCAGCGCTTGCTTCAGGTCATCAGATCAAGGTTGATGGAACTCTCATGGGTATTAAGAAGACTGAGAAGATCATCGCAATTGATGGTTTTGATCTCGATCTTCCACCAACAGAGAACCTGCTCTTCCTTCGCTACACAGATAAGCCAGGTGTTGTTGGAGCTGTTGGTAATTCACTAGGAGCCGCCAAGATCAATATTGCTGGCATGCAGGTCTCTCGTGAAGCTGCAGGCGGAAAGGCGCTTATGGCGTTGACCGTTGATTCATCAGTTTCAGATTCAGTAACAGAGTCAATTAAGAAGGAGATCGAAGCAGATCTCGTCCGTTCAGTCTCATTGGTAGGTTAATTTAGATATGTCCAAGTCATTCAACCTTGCAGTTATTCCAGGCGATGGAATCGGAACTGAAGTTGTAGGGGAGGGTCTTAAGGTTCTTGATGCCGTTGCTGCAAAGTATGGCGTCACCTTCAATAAGACCAACTACGACCTCGGCGCTGGTTACTGGCACCGCACTGGTGAAGTTCTCCCTGACTCAGTCATGGCAGAGCTAGCGAAGGCAGATGTCATCCTGCTCGGTGCTGTTGGAGATCCAACAGTTCCATCAGGTGTGCTCGAGCGCGGATTGCTATTGAAGCTCCGTTTTGCATTCGATCACTACATCAACCTTCGCCCTGCAAAGTTGATGCCTGGCGTAACCGGTCCACTTGCGACAAAGGCTCCCATCGACTTCGTTGTTGTTCGCGAAGGCACAGAAGGCCCATATGTTGGCGCAGGTGGAACGCTGGCTGAAGGAACTGATGCAGAGATTGCAACGGAAGAATCACTCAATACCCGTCGCGGTGCAGAGCGTGTCATCCGTGATGCCTTTGAGCGCGCTTCAAAGCGTGAGCGTAAGAAGTTAACTCTTGTCCATAAGAACAATGTTCTTACCCGTGCAGGAGGACTCTGGACTCGCACATTTAACGAGGTTGCTAAGGAGTATCCAGGTATTACAACGGATTACCTCCACGTTGATGCAGCTTCCATGTTCTTCGTTACCAACCCGGAGCGCTTTGATGTCGTTGTCACAGATAACCTCTTCGGAGATATCTTGACCGATATTGCAGCAGCTATCTGTGGCGGTATTGGACTGGCAGCTTCAGGCAATATCAACCCAACGGGTAAGTTCCCTTCAATGTTTGAGCCAGTACATGGCTCTGCTCCAGATATCGCAGGTAAGAACATTGCAGATCCAACAGCAACCATCATGTCTGTTGCGATGATGCTCGATCACCTTGGACTATCTGATGCAGCTCGTGATGTTGAGAAGGCCGTTGCCCAAGATCTACTCAACCGAGGAGATGCCAAGCGCAGCACAACAGAAGTTGGCGCAGCACTCATCGCATTGGTGAAGTAAATGAAGATCACACTCAATCCCAACGCCGTTCCAGTTGAAAAGCGCAACGCGCTGATCGCTGAAGGTGGATTCGGTAAGTACTACACCGATCACATGGTTGTTTGTGATTGGTCACAAGATGGTGGTTGGTCAGAGCCAGAGCTGCTTCCATACGGTCCGCTCACGCTAGATCCGGCAACAGCTGTCTTCCACTACGGCCAGGAAATCTTCGAAGGAATGAAGGCATACCGCCAGCCAGATGGATCTATCTCGCTCTTTCGTCCAGAGGCAAATGCCCGTCGCTTTGCTAACTCTGCCAAGCGCCTTGCACTTCCTGAGATGCCAGAGGCTCTCTTCCTAGAGACCGTCGATGCACTTGTGAAGAAAGATGCAGGTTGGGTTCCAAATGCGGTAGGGGAGTCTCTCTATATCCGCCCATTTATGATCGCAACAGAGGTTGGCCTCGGTGTGCGCCCATCCAATAAGGCGAAGTATATTCTTATTGCAACACCAGCAGGTGCTTACTTTGACCCATCAAAGCCAGTTTCAGTCTGGATCTCCACTGAATATGTGCGCGCAGCACAGGGCGGAACAGGTGAGGCGAAGTGCGGTGGAAACTACGCAGCATCGCTCATCGCACAGAAAGCTGCAGCAGCTGAAGGTTGCGATCAAGTTGTCTGGATTGATGCAAAAGAACGTAAATGGATTGAAGAGATGGGCGGCATGAACCTTTACTTCGTAAAGGGAAAGGGTGCCGATGCAACTGTCATCACGCCAAAGTTGACCGGTACCTTGCTACCAGGAATTACTCGCGACTCAATCTTGTCTGTGGCTAAAGATCTTGGTTACAAGACAGAGGAAGTCATGCTCTCGGTAGATGATTGGCGCGAAGGTGTTCAATCAGGTGCGATCACAGAGATCTTCGCCTGTGGCACAGCCGCAGTGATCTCTCCGGTAGGACAGGCAAAGTCTGCAATGGGTACATGGGTTACAGGTGATGGAAAGCCTGGCGCAATCACAATGCAGATTCGCAACCATATGCTTGCAATCCAGCACGGAACAATTGCCGATACACATAACTGGAATGTTGCGGTCAACTAATGTCAATCGATGACAGCTTTCATATCTACGACACCACCCTCCGTGATGGTGCGCAGCAGGAAGGGCTCAACCTCTCTGTTCATGACAAGCTGACAATTGCTCGCCACCTCGATGATCTCGGTGTTGGTTTTATTGAGGGTGGTTGGCCAGGGGCTAATCCTAAAGATACAGAATTCTTCGCACTGGCTAAGAAGGAGCTTAAGCTCAAGAACGCTACCTTTGTAGCATTTGGTGCAACACGTCGCCCTAACGTAAAGGCGGCAGATGATGTACTGCTCGCTGCTCTTCGTGATTCTGGCGCTGCTGCCGTAACGCTCGTTGCTAAGGCGTATGACCGCCATGTTGATCTCGCACTCAAGACAACTCTTGATGAGAACCTCGAGATGATCCGTGACTCTATCTCTCACCTTCGCGCAGAAGGTCAGCGAGTATTTCTCGATGCGGAGCACTTCTTCGATGGATATCGCGCCAATCGCGCCTATGCACTTGAAGTCATCCGCGTTGCTATGGAGGCTGGCGCTGATGTGGCCGCTCTATGCGATACCAATGGTGGAATGCTTCCCGATGAGATTGCAGATGTTGTCAACGATGTTATCGGTGCAACTTCTGCCCGTATCGGTATTCACTGCCATAACGACACAGGATGCGCTGTTGCAAACTCAATGGCCGCTGTTGCCGCAGGAGCTACCCATGTTCAAGGAACTCTCAATGGCTATGGTGAGCGCACAGGTAATGCAGATCTCGTCACCATCATTGCAAACCTAGAGCTCAAGAAGAAGAAGGAAGTCCTTCCAGCCAATGCTCTCCGTGAGGCTTTCCGTATCTCACATGCAGTTGCTGAAGTAACAAACATTTCACCTTCACTTCGTCAGCCTTACACAGGCGTCTCTGCCTTTGCCCACAAGGCAGGTCTTCACGCATCCGCAATCAAGGTTGATCCGATGCTTTATCAGCATGAGGATCCAGCATCTGTTGGAAACGATATGCGAATGCTCGTCTCTGATATGGCCGGCCGGGCATCGATTGAATTGAAGTCACAAGAGCTCGGCGTTGACCTTGGGGGAGACCGCGAACTCATTACCCGCATTGTTGAAAAGGTTAAGGCGATGGAGGCTCAAGGTTTCACCTTCGAAGCAGCCGATGCCTCATTTGAACTTCTTCTCCTTGAAGAATCTTCAGGCAAGCGCCCATCATTTTTCTCAATCGATCACTGGCTCACAACAACTGAGCACGGCGCAGATGGAACGATTATTACCAAGGCAGAGGTCACCGTTACTGCCCAAGGTAGAGAGATCACTTGCTCTGGTTCAGGAAATGGTCCGGTTAACGCATTTGATACAGCCCTTCGTGATGGACTCAATGAGCTCTATCCACAGATTTCTACCCTTGAACTTACGGATTACAAGGTGCGCATCCTTGAAGGACGCCTGGGCACCGGTGCGATTACTCGCGTATTAATCGAGACATCAGATGGCAAGGGCGAATGGAATACCGTTGGTGTTCATGAGAACGTGATTGCAGCATCTGCGATGGCTCTTGAAGACGCGTTGACCTTTGGCCTATTACGTCAGGGTCTTAAGCCTTAAACTAATGGCATGTCTTTCGATGAGATAAGAGATGCGTATTCGCACTATCTGGTTAATGAGAAAGCTCTTTCATCTCACACCGTTCGTGCTTATCTAGGAGATCTAGATTCCTTTATCGATCACCTAGCCAATAATGGAGTGAGTGAGATTGAAGATATAAACCTTCAACTTATTCGCTCCTGGCTTGCATCGCAGCAGGTGCGCGGGGGAGCAAGAACTACTTTGTCTCGTCGAGCTGTATCGATTCGCCTCTTTACTAAGTGGGCAACAAAGCATGGTTATTTGGCGGCAGATGTTGGTGCAACACTTGCCACACCTAAATCTCACCACACCTTGCCAGGTGTCCTAACGCAAGGCGATGCTGTCACCGCCATCGATTCCATGGCAACGCGAGCATCAGAGTTTGAAACACCAACCTCCATCCGAGATGTTGCACTCGTTGAACTTTTATATGCGACAGGTGCTCGTGTCTCAGAGGTCTGTGGTCTTGATCTAGAAGATCTCGACTTTAGCCGCAATACGATTCGAGTCTTAGGTAAGGGCAATAAGGAGCGGATGATTCCGATGGGAGCTCCTGCTGTGAAAGCTCTTCATGTGTATATCAACGAGGCACGTCCATTGTTGGCAAACGATAAATCCGGCAGGGCGCTCTTCTTAGGTGCACGAGGTAAGCGAATTGATCAGCGCGCTGTTCGCACAGTTGTCTATGAAGCTTTATCTGCTCTTGAGGGAGTTGAGCGGATGGGACCACACGCCCTTCGCCACTCTGCCGCGACCCATCTATTAGAAGGTGGCGCTGACCTTCGCACCGTCCAAGAAATCCTGGGCCACTCGTCTTTGGCAACTACACAGATTTATACACATGTCTCAACTGATCGACTTCGTCAGGCATTTAAACAGGCACACCCTCGCGCCTAATTTATTTTAGGTTCAGCCCTATTTATAGCTATCCACTATTTCCTATCTCTTCAATATATTAAGTTCTACTTAAAGTAGCTTGCACAAATACTTTTAACTCGATTCAATAATCTTTATTCTTGGCTTATGAAAACATCCCCATTACTAAGAATGAGTTTTGAAGAACTTGTTCAACATATAACCAATCAACATCCCTATATGAAAAATGAAACAATTGAAGAAATGGCAGAATCAATTCTTGAGGAGGCATCCACCGCGTTCGTAGGTGGTTGATTCGCATCACTTCATCGACATCCTTTATTAAGGAAGTTAAGAAATTTCATATCAACGAACAGCAATTGGTCGAGCAGGCTATAATCGCAATTGCAACATCTCCCTCAGCTGGCAGAGCCAAGATTGACGATCTGACCGGCATCTATGTTTATAAATTCCGAGCAGTGGGAAGAACCCTGCTCACCGCATATGCCTTCCTCTCTGAGGAGTGGATCCAGCTGCTCAAAGTGGGTAGCCATGAGAACTTTTACCGCGACCTCAAGCGGGGAAAATGACCAATTTGGGGGCTAAGCCCGCCTGCAGCTAGACTCACCCCTGCACAGATTGAGAAATCTGTGACATCTCAGCGTTCTTGTGATGAACCGCTTGCGGGGAATCTCAGCCACTTCGGTCTATCTACGGATAGTCGGCGTTGTGAACGCGACGGGCCTAACAGATCGTTAAGCCATTAACCGAGCAGGTTATTCGCGCATGCGCGAAAACCTAAGAAGGAGCGTGCCGCCATGGCATCAGTAACAATGCGCGAACTCCTCGACAGCGGAGTCCACTTCGGACACCAGACTCGTCGATGGAATCCAAAGATGAAGCGTTTTATCTTCACAGAACGCAATGGCATCTACATCATCGATATCCAGCAATCACTTCCTTTGATTGATCAGGCATATGCCTTCACAAAGGATGTTGTTGCTAAG
>JAURJS010000113.1 GCA_030832135.1 Candidatus Planktophila sp. | reverse complement strand
GGCGGGAACATATGTGTGATTCTAGGCAATTTCTATAAATCTAGGTGAAATCTCTGGTCAGAGTTGAAGTAACCGGTCAAAAAGAAATCCCCCACAGGAGTCCTGTAGGGGATTTCTTTTCTAAGCCTCTTAGATGTCGTAATAAAGCTCGAACTCAGCTGGGTGTGGACGTAGTCGCACATAATCAACTTCATTCTTACGCTTCCATTCGATCCATGTTGAGATGAGATCTTCTGTGAAGACTCCACCCTTTGTGAGGAACTCATGATCTGCTTCGAGTGAGTTAAGCACTGCTTCTAGTGAACCTGGAACCTGTGGGATAGCCGCAGCTTCATCGCCCTCAAGCTCGTAGAGATCCTTATCTACTGGTGCAGGTGGTTCGATCTTATTGACGATTCCATCGATACCAGCCATGAGCATCGCAGCGAATGCGAGGTATGGGTTCGATGATGGATCTGGGCAACGGAACTCAACGCGCTTTGCCTTTGGTGATGATCCGGTGATTGGGATACGGATACATGCTGAACGGTTACGTGCTGAGTAAACAAGGTTTACCGGTGCTTCATAGCCTGGAACCAAGCGGCGGTATGAGTTAACTGTTGGGTTGGTGAATGCAAGAAGTGATGGAGCGTGCTTCAAGAGACCACCGATATACCAACGTGCCATATCTGAGAGATCGCCATATGTGCCTGCTTCGAAGAAGAGTGGCTTGCCATCTTTCCAGAGTGATTGGTGCACGTGCATACCTGAACCGTTATCTCCGAAGAGTGGCTTTGGCATGAATGTTGCGGTCTTGCCGCCTTCCCATGCAACGTTACGGATGATGTACTTAAACTTCATCAACTCATCGCCTGCTGTGAGAATATCTGTGAAGCGGTAGTTGATCTCCATCTGACCAGCTGTGCCAACCTCATGGTGTGAACGCTCAACCTGAAGACCTGCACGACCGAGCTCCATCACCATCTCATCGCGAAGATCTGCGAATTGATCTGTTGGTGAAACTGGGAAGTATCCGCCCTTAACACGTGTGCGATAGCCACGGTTTGGTGTGCCATCTGGATCTGCGACGATGCCTGTGTTCCATGCACCTTCATATGAATCGATGTGGTGGTATGCCTCGTTGATGCCTGTCTTAAAACGGATTGCATCGAAGATGTAGAACTCAGCTTCTGGCGCGAAGAAGGCCTGATCTGCAATTCCTGTTGACTTCAAGAATTCAACTGCCTTTGCAACAACGCCACGAGGATCGCGTGAGTAAGGAGTGTCATCTGATGGATTGTGAACAGAGAAGATAATGACGAGCGTCTTCTCAAGACGGAAAGGATCGATATATGCAGATGATGGAACTGGAAGGAGCTTCATATCTGACTCATGGATTGACTGGAATCCACGGATTGAAGAACCATCGAACATCAAACCATCTGTGAAGACAGCTTCATCAAATGATTCAACAGGAACATTGAAGTGGTGCTGAATACCAGGAAGGTCTGTGAAGCGAACATCAATAAGCTTGACGTCTTCCTTCTTGATATAGGCAAAGATCTCGCTTGAGTTCTTAAACATAAGTGGGACTCCCAATAAGTCGCGCAAAAGTTTGCGATTGGCGAAAGGCTCGACTTTGAGCATTTCTATGAGGCAGAGCCTAGGGTCTTATGGGTTACAAGTGCTATTTTCAGTGTTACGCCCATGTTACAAAGTTTGGGTAACAAATCGACCAGGTCATCTCAGATAGGTAGGCTAAGGGCATGTATCCACGCGTAAGCCAGGGCCGCCGGGTCCTAGGAATCACCATCGACTGGCTCGCCGCCTATGCCATCACCCTCGGCTTCTTCGCCGGCGGGGGCGATTTCCTAGAGCGCAGCCGGGGGATCGGCGGAACGGTCCTGCTCGTGATGGCCCTTCAATACCTGATCTTAGTCAGCCTTGGTGGATCCTCATTTGGCCATCGCCTTGTTGGGCTAAAGGTGGTTCGTTTTAGCGATGGAGGCGCAGCCACACCGCTTCAAGCGCTGATTCGAACGCTCTTGATGGTCATCATCGTGACTGCAATTACCTTCGATGAGAATGGGCGCGGCATCAATGAACGTCTATCCAACACCGTCTTGGTAAAGCGATAAAACCTAAAAGAGTTACTTGATCTTTACACCCTTAGGCATTGGCCCCTTAGGAACAGGTAGCGACATTCCACCGACAGCCTTAAGGCGCATACGAAGCTCGCGCATCTGATGTGCAGATAACTTCTTTGGAAGCTTTTGAACATGCTTCTGCAATTTCTTTAGTGGGACCTGGCCTGCAGCATCGCCAACGATGATCTCGGTAATGGGAGCGCCTGGTGCAAAGCGTTCTGACTTCTTTCGCTCATCAGCGATCATCTGCTTCACAGCTGCGCTGCTTCCTTCACCGGTGAGAACAATGCCTGCGCGACCAACGCTGCGGTGGACCATATCCTGATTGCGATTTACGGCTACTGCAGGAGTTGTGGTCCATCCCTTACGGATTGCCATCAATACAGATGCGCCAGCGCCAATGTGACCTTCGATTGAAGCATATGCAGCAGAACCGGCGATGCGGGTAAAGATGACAAGAGCGATGATGATTGAAGTAAGGAGACCAAGAATTCCAGCATAGATCGGATGGTTTGTTACGACGCCAATCGCAGTTGCGATGGCAACGACTCCAACAACTACTCCTGCAAGCAGGAGGCCGATCCAAGGCTTGACTGCCTTTGTGATGGCATATGCGTCACGGAATTCCTTGAAACGCGGGGACTTTACCTTGGGCTCTTTATTCTTCTTCTTGAACATGGTCTCAGTTTAGGGGAGCAGGTGCAGTACCACCAAGACGGACGGGCGCCCAGCGCTGTCCTTGGTGTGAATCAGGATACTTTTCCTGGACCTCATGGAGGATCTTTAGCATGGCGCTCCGAAGAATCGCCTCACCCTCTTCCACATCGCTATCTTTCTCAAAGTAGATAGGTTCGCCAAAGGTGACGGAGATAGGAACTCCACGTTGACGAAGGTTTCGCTTAACCTTCTTAGTCCATAAGCGCTGAGAGCCCCAGATAATCGTAGGGATAACTGGAACGCCAGCTCCTTGGGCCAATCTCACAGCGCCGCTCTTAAGCTCCTTAATCTCAAATGAGACCGAGATGGTGCCCTCCGGAAAGATTCCAATAATTTCACCATCGCGGAGTGCGCGCAGCGCTGCAACAAGAGATGCCGAACCATTGGAGCGATCAACGCTGATGTGGTGCATTCCGCGCATCAGCGGCCCCGCTAACTTATTGGCAAAGATCTCTTTCTTCGCCATAAATCTCACATAGCGCTTCATGGGAAGTGCGGCTGTTCCGACAAGTGCGAAATCCAGATAACTAATGTGGTTCATCGCCAAGACCGCGCCGCCATGGCTCTGATCTGGCAGGTTCTCTTGACCTTGGAAATCAAACTTTAAATCGAGCGCTCTCCAAAAAGTTTTGACAGCGCCAATTACTGGGGGATAGACAAGTTCAGCCATTACTTCTTATCCAATAGCCGAGCGCTTCTCTTGCGCCTGCTTATAGAGACGGCCTGCGCGATATGAAGAGCGAACGAGTGGACCGCTCATCACACCGCTAAAGCCAATCTCTTCCGCCTTCTTTGCAAGATCTACAAACTCATCAGGCTTAACCCAACGTTCAACTGGGTGATGCTTATTAGTTGGACGTAAGTACTGCGTAATAGTGATGAGGTCACATCCTGCTGAGTGGAGATCTTCCAAAGCCTGAATAACTTCAGATATTTCTTCACCCATACCGAGAATGAGGTTTGACTTAGTAATGAGACCGAATTCGCGAGCTTGGGTAATGACATTAAGTGATCGCTCATATGAGAATGCAGGCCGGATGCGCTTAAAGATTCTTGGGACAGTCTCAAGGTTATGTGCGAAAACCTCTGGTCGTGAGTCGAAGACTTGGTTGAGAAGATCTGGCTTGCCACTGAAATCTGGCGCCAACATCTCAACACCAGTTCCTGGGTTGAGTTCGTGAACCTTCCGAATCGTTTCGGCATAGAGCCAAGCGCCTTCATCTTCTAGATCATCGCGTGTAACGCCGGTGATAGTTGCATACTTCAAACCCATCGATTGAACAGACTCTGCAACGCGACGAGGCTCATCACGATCGAGCTCTTCTGGCTTTCCAGTATCGATATTGCAGAAGTCGCAGCGGCGAGTACAGCGATCGCCTCCGATAAGGAAGGTTGCTTCCTTATCTTCCCAGCATTCAAAGATGTTCGGACATGCTGCCTCTTGGCAGACGGTGTGGAGGGATTCAGTTTTGACCAATGTGCGAAGTCGTGTGTATTCAGGGCCCATATTGGCGCGAGTCTTAATCCACTCAGGCTTGCGTTCAATCGGCGTCTCAGCATTACGCGCTTCAATGCGGAGTAACTTGCGGCCATCTGGTGCGATTGTCATACGCTCACCTTCGTTAGTGCTTCATAGAGGTACTTCTCAACAATAGGCGTTACTTCTTCGATTGTGATGGTTCGACCGAGCTCGCGCTCAAAAGATGTTACTGCAGCATCTGATATTCCACAGGGGACGATCGCATCAAAGGCAGAGAGATCGGGGTTTACATTCAGGGCAAAGCCATGCATTGAAGTTCCAGAGGCGACGCGGATACCGATGGCGGCGACTTTTCGCTCACCCTTCTCATCAACGACCCAGACGCCAGAACGACCTGCAACTCGAACACCATTAATTCCAAATTCGCTACACACACCGATGAGACCGGCCTCGATCTCGCGAACAAATCCGACAAGCTCATGCGGGTTGCTCAATCGGACTATTGGATAGCCCACTAGTTGTCCCGGTCCATGCCAGGTGATCTTTCCACCGCGATCGACATCGAGCACCTTTGCACCATTTCCTGGACGCTCTTCATCGAGGGTGCGCTTTCCTGCGGTGTAGATCGAAGGGTGTTCGAGAAGAATCAAGGTGTTATTGCGACTTCCAGCCGCCACCTCTGCATGGATACTCCGCTGAACTGCCAGGGCTTGCTCATATTCAACCAAGCCACTTCGATGAAGGGCTAAGGCAGGGGAGTCGATAGCAGGCACCCGGTAAGCCTAAAGGTAAGATTCCGCCCATGCTAATCAAGAATAAGAAGCCCATCTCCCTTGCCGTTTTAGTCGTAATCGCCTGGTTTTTGATCACCGGCATCTTCGGACCACTCTTCGGCAAGCTCACCAGCGTTCAAGAGAATAACAACTCTTCCTTCCTTCCGAAGGGCGCAGAGGCGACATTGGCGGCAGATGAGATTGCCAAGTTTGCCGGCGATGCCTCATTTAATTTTCCAACCTTGATTCTTCTTGAGGGCCAGGCAACGCCTGCCGCCATTGGTGCGATCAATACCCACCTCACAGCAGTTGGTCAGCTCACTCTCGATGGAACTTCCGCGAAGATTGGTGACTATCTCGTTAAGGGAGAGCCGATTACGGCATTTCCATCTCAAGATGGCAAAGCGATTCTTGTAAATATCCCTCTCAATGGTGAATCTATCGCCGAACTTTTACCAAATGAGAAGCCGGTCCTTCCTGCAGTCGTTGAAGCGCTCCGTGAAGATATTGCACCAATCGCAAAGGCTCAAGGCTTGACGCCATATGTCACCGGCCCAGGTGGATTGCTCGGCGACTTATTTGAAGCATTCGGAACGCTCGATTCAACACTTCTCTTAACAACGCTAGCGGTTGTAGCGCTCATCTTGATCGTTGTGTATCGATCACCAGTTCTCTGGATTATTCCGCTCCTCACATCACTCTTTGCACTCTCAACTGCTGGTGGAATCATCTACCTACTAGCTAAGGCAGATATCATCGATGTGGATGGGCAATCGCAGGGCATTCTCTCTGTTCTCGTTATCGGTGCTGCTACCGACTACGCACTCCTACTGATTGCTCGTTACCGCGAAGAACTTCATCTCCATGAAAATCGCTTCGATGCGATGCGCGCTGCTTATAAGGGCGTCTGGGAACCAATCCTTGCATCAGGTGCAACGGTTGCAATCTCGCTAATGATGTTGCTCTTTAGCCAGCTGACCAATACTGCAAGCCTCGGCCCAATCGGTGCTATCGGAATCGTTGTCTCTGTCATCACTATTCTCACATTGTTACCAGCCCTTCTCGTTCTCTTTGGTCGCTGGATTTTCTGGCCACGAAAGCCACTCAATGATGGAGATGACCGAGTACTTGCAGGTACTTGGTCAAAGGTGGCAAATGCAATAGGTCGCAATCCACGTAAGGCGTGGGCCGTTACTACCGTAGTACTCGTCGCCTTCGCATTTACCTCAACAACACTTAAGGCTGATGGTCTCGGCACCGTTGATTCATTCACTGGTAAGCCTGAATCAGTAGTCGGACAGAAACTTCTCTTGAAGCACTTCCCAGGTGGAGAGGGTGATCCAACTCAGATTGTTGTCTCTCAGGGTAGAGCTGATGCAGTAATCGCTGCAGTTAGCGATGTAGAGGGAGTCTCAGAGGTTGTCTATGCAGTCGATCCAATGACTCAGAACGTCAAGGTTGTCGGCGGCAAGGTCATTATCAATGCCACCCTCGATCAGGCTCCAGATAGCGTTGAAGCGGGCGAATACATCACACCGATTCGCGAGGCTGCAAAGAGTGCAGATCCAAGCGCCCTAGTCGGAGGAACTTCAGCTACCTACTTCGATGTGCGCACAGCAAATGACCGAGACAATAAGACGATTATTCCAATCATCTTATTTGTCATCACCATCATTCTTGGACTTCTCCTTCGAAGCATCCTGAGTGCAGTTGTTCTTCTGGGAACAGTAGTGCTCTCATACTTTGCAACTCTTGGAGTCTGTGCATTGGTCTTCAACCATATCTTTGGCTTTGAAGGGGGAGATACCTCGTTCCCACTCTTTGCCTTTATCTTCCTTGTTGCTCTCGGTATCGATTACAACATCTTCTTGATGACTCGTGTTCGTGAAGAGTCGGCAAAGCTTGGAACTCGCGCAGGCGTGATCAAGGGCGTGACTGTGACAGGTGCTGTTATTACATCGGCAGGTATTGTCCTTGCTGCAACATTCGCAGTACTCGGATTGTTGCCATTGGTTCCACTTGCTCAACTTGGCTTTGCAGTTGGTTTCGGCGTTCTGCTCGACACCATCATCGTTCGCTCGATCCTCGTACCAGCTCTCGTTCATGAGATTGGTCCAAAGATCTGGTGGCCATCAAAGCTTCAGAACAAGTAGAGCTCAATGTCATATGTAGTTATCGGTGGCGGTCTTGCAGGAATTAGCGCAGCGCTGACCCTGCAAGACGCCGGAGAAGAGGTAGAGCTCTTCGAGGCCTCCGATGACCTCGGGGGACGCGTTCGCTCTGATTACATTGATGGCTACATCCTTGATCGTGGTTTTCAGCTCATCAACTCTGGATACTCCGAGTTAAAGCGCCTTCAGGTCATCCCGGAGATTGATTTCTGTAAGTCGGAGAGAACAATCGATGTGGTCACTCCATTTGGCATCTCGGCCATCGGAGATCCGCGCCTTCATCCATTGCAGGCCTTTAAATCACCACTCGGATCTTTATCTGAGAAGGTTGCGGTGCTTAAATTCTTAGGGGATAAGCCGAATTCGAATATCTCCCTTCGCGATGCGCTCTTGGCATCTGGGACAGGTGACTTCTATGAGAATCTCCTCAAGCCATTCCTCAAGGGAGTCTTCCTCACAGATTTGGAGAACGTGGATGGTACCTATGGACGAGAGATCATAAAGAGTTTTGTTCTGGGTGATTCAGGTCTTCCGCGGGCCGGAGCAGGTGCACTATCTGCAGCTCTCGGTGCACGTGTCGAGAATGTTCATCTGAACACACCAGTTCAATCTCTAGCTGACTTTGGTGGCAAGCGAGTCATCGTTGCAACCGATGCAAAAACCGCATCAACGTTGCTCGGAGCAAATGAAGTCGCAGAACATACGACAAGCTATACCTGGTATCACTCAATACCGGCAGGAGTTATCACTTCGAAGCGTCTGCGAGTTACCAGCGCAGTAAGCCCAATCGTTAACTCCATCGCTATCAGCAATGTAGTCTCTCAATATGCTCCGGATGATAGAACTTTAATCTCATCAACATCGCTGGAAGCGCTTTCTGATTATGCAGCTCTCAATGAGATTGCAAAATTCTGGTCGTTAGCTCCTAGTGATTTCTCGCCATTGAGGAGATATGAGATTAAGGATGCGCTTCCAATCTTCCGCCCTGTTTCTCATGGAGTTTCATCGTCTCAGGTAAGAGAAGGCGTATTTATTGCAGGTGACTCTCTGAGCGCGGGATCACAGAACGGTGCGCTGCTATCAGGTCGCCTTGCGGCGATGGAGTCACTCGCTCACTAATGCAGAGAGGGCGCTGGTGATGTGCGGGTAATCCCACTCAAAACCGGCATCGCTAAGAACCTGAGGCATAACCTTCTTGGAACCAAGAATCTCACTGGAGAAACCGCCGAGTGCAACCTTGAGTCCGATAGCAGGTGCTGGAAAGAGCGCTGGACGATGGAGAGCGCGAGCTAGCGCTGATGTGAACTCCTGATTGGTCACTGGATTTGGCGCAGTGAGATTTACAGCCCCTGAGATATCGCGTTCTAATAAGAATGAGATCGCGCGAATAAGGTCATGAAGTGTGATCCAAGACCACCACTGCTTACCGCTTCCTAGCTTTCCGCCGAGTCCGGAACGAAAGAGCGGAAGCATCTTGCCGAGCGCTCCACCAGTGGGATCGAGAACAAGTCCGGTGCGAATCTTTACCGTGCGAGTGTTCTGCGCAAGATCTGCTGCACCTTCCCACTCTCGGCAGACGGCGGCTAAGAAATCATCGCCACACTTATCGTTCTCTACTACTGCGCGGTTACCGGATTCTCCATACCAGCCAATTGCGCTAGCTGAGATAAATACATCAGGTTGCAACTCAGTCACAGCTTTTGCGATAGTCGTTGTACCCAAGAGGCGAGAGTTGAGAATTTCAGCTTTATATTTCTTGCTCCAACGCTTATCGCCGACGCCGGCTCCAGCTAAATGGATGATGGCATTGACGCCACGAAGAGCTTCAAGATCTACATAATCGGTCTGCGGATCCCACTGAACCTCATCGGGGGAGACTGGTGCGCGGCGAACGAGGCGCTGCACAGTGTGTCCCTCACTCTTGAGATAGCCGACGAGCGCTGAACCGATCAGGCCTGAAGCGCCTGTGATTGCTATGCGCTGTGGGGTGCTCAAATTAGAGTCCTAGATCAGATTCAAATGCTCCGCCTTCGAGTCGCTCTTTGAGAGTGACGAGGAAGCGTGCAGCATCTGCACCATCAACAACGCGGTGATCGTAGGAGAGACCGAGATAGACCATTGAGCGGATAGCGATTGATTCGCCACCGTCATCGCCCCTTACAACCATTGGACGCTTCACAACAGCGCCAAGACCCAGGATTGCTACCTGTGGCTGGTTGATAATTGGTGTGTCAAAGAGTGCACCGCGTGATCCGGTATTGGTGAGTGTAAATGTTCCACCACCGAGCTCATCTGGAGTTACCTTATTATCGCGTGTGCGTGCAGCAAGATCTGCAATTTTGCGAGCAACGCCACCCATATTGAGGTCTCCGGCATTGTGAATAACTGGAACGAGGAGGCCGCGCTCGGTATCGACTGCAATTCCGAGGTGCTCGGCTCCGTGATAAATGATCTGATCGCCTTCAACTGATGAGTTGAGTACAGGATGCTGCTTAAGTGCTTCACATGCTGCAACAGCAAAGAATGGAAGGAATGAGAGCTTGACGCCTTCACGCGCTTCAAATGTAGCCTTTGAGCGATCGCGAAGTCGAGCAATCTTCGTTACATCAACTTCGATGACAGTGGTGAGTTGAGCAGAAACTTGAAGAGATTCCACCATGCGGGCTGCAATCACCTTGCGAAGACGTGACATAGTCACCGTTGTTCCGCGAAGTGGTGATGCTGCAACAACTGGAGCTGCTGCACGAGGTGCTTGTGGCGCAGAAGCCGATGCAACAGGAGCGGCAGCACGTGGTGCAGCAGCCTCAACATCTTCACGGCGAATGCGTCCGCCGATACCTGTTCCCTTAACAGAAGCAAGATTGACGCCGAGATCATTTGCTAGCTTACGAACTATTGGTGTCACATATGCATCAGCTGGCTGGGGAAGAGGTGCAGCTGGTGTTGCAACTGGAGCAGGTGGTGGTGAAACTGGTGCTGCGGCAACTGGAGCTGCAACAACCGGAGCTGCAACAACTGGTGCAGGTGGTGGTGTAACTGGCGCTGCGGCAACAGGTGCAGGGGCGGCAGGAGCTGGAGTTGAAGCTACTGCGCCACCGGCAGCGCCAATGAGTGCAAGACGCGCTCCCACTGGAACTGTTGTATCTACCGGCACATCTATTGCAAGGAGCACGCCAGCAACAGGAGAAGGAATCTCTGTATCTACCTTGTCAGTTGAAACTTCAAGAAGTGCCTCATCCACAGCGACTGAATCGCCAACGCTCTTAAGCCAGCGGGTAACAGTTCCCTCAGATACTGATTCACCAAGGGCAGGCATTGTGATGACTGTGCCTGAAGCAGAAGAGGCAGCAGGTGCAGCAACAGGAGCGGGAGTTTCTACAACTGGAGCAGCAACAGGAGCTGGTGTCTCAACGACAACAGGGGCAACCGGTGCTGGAGGGGGAGTAGCAGCAGCTGAAGCAGGTGCTGGCGCTGAAGCACCGGCGCTATCTGCAATGATTGCAAGCTCTGCTCCAACTGGAACAGTCTGATCGACTCCGACAACAATCTTCTGCAATACGCCAGCAACAGGTGATGGAATCTCTGTATCAACTTTGTCAGTTGAGACCTCGAGGAGTGGTTCATCTACTGCGATGTGATCGCCCTCAGCTTTAAGCCAACGTGTAACTGTTCCTTCGCTGACTGACTCACCAAGTGCTGGCATCGTTACTGAAAATGTCATCTGATTTTCTCCTCTATACCTTTAACTTAATTCTTAACCGTGGGCGTGAAGTGGCTTGCCAGCGAGGGCCATGTGAGCCTCGCCCATCGCCTCGGACATTGTTGGGTGGGCATGGATAAGAGGAGCAACATCATCTGCTGTTGCCTCCCAGTTAAAGATTAATTGAGCTTCAGCGAGAAGTTCACCAACGCGAGCGCCGACCATATGGATTCCAAGGACTGGACCATTCTTCTGCGCTACGAGTTTGATAGAACCTGCGGTCTTGAGAATCTGCGCCTTACCGTTTCCTGCAAGGTTGTAATCAACCTCAACGACATCGTAACCGCGCTCCTTAGCTACCTTCGTTGAAAGACCTACCGATGCAACTTCAGGCTCTGAGTAGGTAACGCGTGGAACACCGTCATAGTTAATCGGGCGTGGGTTAAGTCCGGCGATTGTCTCTGCGACGAGGATTCCTTCTTGGAAGCCGACGTGGGCGAGCTGAAGAGTAGGAATGATGTCACCTACAGCGAAGATGCCTGGGATGTTTGTGCGGCAATGGTCATCAACGAGAACGTATCCACGATCCATTGCGATACCAGCTTCTTGATAGCCGATGCCATCAGTTACTGGGCCGCGACCAATTGAAACGAGGAGGACCTCCGCTGTGAATTCACGACCATCTTCAAGAGTGACGGTGACTGAATCTGCATTAACGCGGTGAGATTTGAACTTAATTCCGAGTTCGAAGTTGATGCCGCGCTTACGGTATGCGCGCTCTAGGAGTTTGGATGAAGATTCATCCTCTAGTGGGACTAGGTGGTTGAGGCCTTCGATGATGGTGACATCGACGCCGAAAGATTTCCAGACTGAAGCAAATTCACAGCCGATGACACCGCCACCTAGAACAATCGCGCTCTTTGGAATGTAATCAAGCTTTGTTCCATGATCTGAGGTAATGACGCGCTGGCCATCGATATCGAGTCCAGGAATGGTCTTTGCATAGGATCCAGTTGCAAGGACGATGTTCTTACCTGTGTATTGCTGGCCGTTTACCTCAACTGTGTTGTTATTGACGAGGCGACCCTTACCTTCGATAAAGGAGACGTTACGAGATTTGATCAAACCTTGGAGGCCCTTGTAGAGACCGGCGATGACGCCATCTTTATATGTATTGACGCCGTTGATATCGATTGAATCGAGAGTGGCATTGACGCCGAAGAGGTGGGATTCGCGAGCGCTATCGGCAACCTCGCCTGCGTGAAGGAGCGCCTTCGTTGGAATACATCCACGGTGAAGGCAAGTGCCGCCGACCTTATCCTGTTCGATCAGTGCAACTGAGAGACCCAGCTGTGCACCACGGAGAGCTGCTGCGTAACCGCCGCTGCCGCCACCAAGAATGACAAGATCAAAATTCGACATCAAGTAACTCCTTTAGCCCTACCGGGAAGACCTTCTACCGCCATATCTTGCCAGCCTTAGGCGTGGATGACTAACTCGGGCAGAGTCTGGTCGCTCACTCCCGCCTTACTGTCTGCCGGCGGCGATGCCCATCTCAACTAGTGAACGGAAGGCCACTCCAGTGCCGCCCACAGGGGTGTATCCGTGAGCTTCGCCCTCGTTATAGGCAGGGCCTGCAATATCGAGATGGAGCCATGGAAGTTCGTCAGAGACGAACTCCTTGAGGAAGAGGCCAGCCACCAACATCCCGCCCATCCGCTCTCCCATATTGGCAATATCGGCAACAGGAGAATCCAATGAAGGGCGAAGATCTGCAGGAAGTGGCATCGGCCAGAATGATTCACCAGAGACCTTTGTGATCTCCATAAAGTGAGCAGAGAACTCTTCATTATTTGTCATCACAGCGCTAGTGCGCTTACCGAGTGCAACAACTTGATGACCGGTGAGAGTAGCTACATCGATGATTCCATCGAGATCTCCCGCTTCCTGCGCCTTTACAAGAGCGTCACCAAGAACCAAGCGACCTTCTGCATCAGGATTAATCACTTCAACAGTCTTGCCGCCATAGATTGTGATGACATCAGATGGTCGGGTTGCGTTATCGCTCACCATATTCTCTGCAAGCGGTGCCCACGCATCAATAGCTACCGGAACCTTTAAGAGCGCAAGAGCAATCGTCGCAGCACAGACCGCAGCAGCTCCTGACATATCTGACTTCATCGCCTCCATGCCGAGGGCAGGCTTGAGTGCAAGGCCGCCGGTATCAAAGGTAATTCCCTTACCGACATAGGCATACTTCTTCTTCGCCTTTACACCCTTTGGTGTGTAGGAGATATGAAAGAGTCGTGGTGGATTGGCAGACCCCTGTCCAACTCCGATGATTCCGCCGAAGCCCTTAGCTTTCAATTGAGAATCTGTCATTGTGGAGACTTTAAGACCGATTGATGCACCGCCAGCTTCCTTCACGGCATCACTTAACATTGAGCAGAACGATGCTGGAGTGAGATGGCTTGGAGGAGTATTGATTAAGTCGCGGACGAGATTGGTATAGCGAGAAATAATCTGGGCATGGTTGCTAATCGCCTTAGCCTCTGCGCCATGAACTAATGATGAGTAAATAGTGATTGTCTTCAAAGGGTTCTTCTGTGCTGACTTTGTAGAGCCACGGAATTGATCAAAGAGATAGCTTCCCAGGCCTGCACCTTCTGCAACGGCCTTAACAGCGGCGGCAATGTTGGTTGGAAGAGCGAAAGTTGCGCTGTTGTTTCCAGCGAGGTTTCTCGCTGCAGCACCTGCTGCGCGTCGTAGTGATTCATTGCTGTAAGTGCTTTGAGCTTTTCCGAGACCGGTAAAGACAATAAGACGAGTTGTTGATCCTGGAATACGAACAACCTCATCTACTGCACCAGTTGCGCCCATATCGTTGAGCGTTGCTACCAAGGCCTTGGAATCGAGAGCAAGATCGCCAGATTCGATCTGTAGAGCGCCCTTTCCAGACTTAATCGATACTCCTACAACAAGGACATCATCCTTAATGATTCCGTCGGAGATTTTGATAGTCGACATGGTGCTCCCTTTAGTGTTCTGCAGCGATTTCCGCGCGGGGTAAGTGTAAGTTGTTCATGTGAAAAACTCACCATTGCATCAGAAACACCTTGACCTCAACGCCAAGATGGCCGACTTCGGCGGCTGGCTTATGCCGATTGAATATCCAGGCGCTGGAGTTCTCGCCGAGCATGCCGCTGTCCGCGAGCGGGTGGGTCTCTTTGATGTTTCACACCTCGGCAAGGCGAGTGTGAAAGGTGTCGGCGCGCTCGACTTCCTCAATACCCAGGTGACAAACGATCTCAATCGAATCGTCGATTCTCAGGCGCAATACACCATGCTCTGTAATCCAGATGGAGGAGTTGTTGACGATTTAATCGTCTATCGCAATAGCGCCGATGATCTCTTCTTGATTCCCAATGCATCGAATACAACAGAGGTCGTAAAGATTCTTCAAGCTTCAGCTCCTTCAGGAATCGAGGTTATCAATCTTCACGAAGGCCACGCCGTCTTAGCCCTACAAGGTCCAAAGGCTGCCGCCGTTATCGAATCTCTTGGCGTTACGCCCACTATGGACTACATGGCATTTGCTCATGTAGTTATCGCTGGCTGTGAAGTTATTTTATGTCGCACCGGTTACACAGGTGAGCATGGTTTTGAAATTGTTCCCACCTGGCAAGATGCGAGCAAGGTCTGGGATGCACTTGTTGTTGCAATGCAACCTTTCGACGGTGTGATCTGCGGACTCGGTGCTAGAGACACCCTTCGAACCGAGATGGGTTATCCGCTTCACGGCCATGAGCTCTCTCTTGAGATCACACCGGTGCAAGCGGGCTCAACCTGGGCTGTTGGTTGGAAGAAGGAGAGTTTCCGAGGAAGTGATGCTCTACGGAGCGAGAAAGAGAGTGGCCCAGCGCGAATCCTTCGTGGTCTTCAATCAACCGATAGGGGAATTCCACGCGCCGGGATGGAAGTCAAGAACTCAAGCGGTGAAATCATTGGCACGATCACGAGCGGAACATTCTCGCCATCCTTGAAGAAGGGCATCGCTCTTGCACTGTTAAAACCAAGTTATCTGATTGGCGACTCTGTCGTAGTAGATGTCAGAGGTCGTGAATCGATTGCAATTGTTATTGCGCTACCGATGGTTGAGTCTCACGTTCGCTAACTCTTCAAACTCGATATGAGTAACGAAGGCTGCTTTATGGCGCGCTCTACGTAGCGCGTTGAGGACTGGGCGGCCAGCAACAAGAATGAGAGAGACCGTCATAATTGCACGCGGAATATCCCATGCCAACGCTGAGATGAAGTGATATGAGAAGAAGCGAGAGAGATTCTCCGCAATCGGAGCTCCTACTTGGTATGAAAGTTCAGTTCCAGAGCCGAGCGACCACGGCCAAAATTGGAGATCCATCAAGATGCCAAATACTTCAGCTGCGATTGCGCCATAGAAAGCCAGCAGAGCAAGCTCCCACTTTCCTTGCGCTCTCTTAGGAATAACTCCTACGCCGAATCCGATGATGGCAGCGGCAAATACTTGGTAACCAAGCCAGGGACCAATTCCGCCGGTGAGCAGAGCTGATAGAGACATGCTGAGTGCGCCGAGGAGAAATCCAAAAGTTGGACCCATAACTCTGGCTGCAAGAATCAGAGCAAACCACATTGGTTCAATTCCAATCGCGCCAATACCAAGGGGGCGCAGAGCCGCAACGAGAGCAGAGAGAATTCCTAAGAAGGCAACATTCTTTGAACCGAGATCATCAGTTGCAACGAGCGAGACAATAAGGAAGATTGAGATCGTCGTGGAGAGCAGGAAGAACCACTCTGCTTGATTTGCCAGCATCTGCGAGGTGGCAAAGAAGGGCCAGGTGAATCCAATGAGAGTTGAAGGGATTAAGAGCGCTATCGATAATCGCCTAAGGATTTGAGCGGTTTTCATTCTTCTAAGCTGCCTTGTGAGCGGAGCACATCCCCAACGGTCAGCCATGGACGTGGAGACATCACCTTAGCTACTTGAGGTGCAAATGCCGGAGATGCCAAGAGCACATCAAGAGTGGGGCCATCTGCAACTTTCTCGCCTTCTGCAAGGAAGATTGTGCGGTCTGCAACCTCGGCGACAATCTCAACATCATGCGTTGCCATCAATACCGATGTTCCATCAATGCGAGCACGGCGATGAAGAAGTGCCATCAATCGATTCTTTGCCTCGTAATCCAAGCCGCGAGTAGGTTCATCGAGGATAAGAATCTGCGGGGAGCCAGCCAAAACGATTGCCAAGACTAACGAGAGTCGTTCACCTTCAGAGAGATCACGTGGATGCGATTGAGGAGAGATTGTGGGAAGCATTTGATGAAGCGATGCAAGTGTTGCGCCATGTGCGATCGCATTATCGCGATCAGCTCGAGCACATTCTTCAGCTACCGATGAGAGATAGAGGAGGTCACCTGGCTCTTGCGGAATATAACCGATCAGTCGAGAGCGCTCCTTCTGAGCAATCTCATCAAGCTGTCTTTCGCCGAGAACGATGGAGCCAGAAGCGGGAGAGAGGAGCCCCACAGCGCATTTGATGAGCGAGCTTTTTCCAGCTCCATTGCGCCCCATGAGCGCGGTGATTTCACCGCTATGTAATTCGAGAGTTACTGATGAGAGAGCTTCCTTCTCGCCGTACTTTGCGACGATATCGGTCAAGGAGAGCGAGAGCTCGCCTGCTTTAAATACAGGTCGGGGAATATCGTTGAGATCGCGCCTAATATCTTCGGTGAGCTTACGAACCTCTCTCGTGCTGGTTCCGATCTCCTCGAGCGATAGTGCGCGTGAGAGTCGGACAATCGGCGGAACGAGATCTGTCTTCTTCAGAATTTCCGAGGGTTCGCCTATAGATGATGCGCCATCTCCTTCAATGAGAAGGATTCGATCGACATAGCCGATGACACGCTCTAGACGATGCTCGGCGAGAACAACGGTCACGCTCAAGTCATGCACCAGTCGATGCAGGATTGCCAGAATTTCTTCTGAGGCAATCGGATCGAGAGCGCTGGTCGGTTCATCGAGAACAAGAACTTTCGGGTGCATAACAAGAGCTGATGCAATCGCTAGTCGCTGCTGTTCACCACCGCTCAGCGTTGCAATGCTTCGTTGACGAAGCGGAACAAGTCCCACCTGATCGAGAGCCTCCTCGATGCGCTTTCGCATCACATCAGGCGGAAAGTTGAGTGACTCCATTCCAAAGGCGAGTTCATCTTCAACAATATCGGTCACAAATGTTGCTAGTGGATTCTGTCCAACTATTCCCACGATGCCTGCTAATTCTCCAGGCTTAGTCGTTCTCGTCGATTTACCATCGACGATAATCTCACCACCAAGAATTCCACCTGTGTGATGGGGGACAAGACCGTTGATCAATCGCAATAGAGATGATTTACCAGAGCCGGTATGGCCCATTACCAGAACCATCTCTCCTTCGCTAATTTCAAAGGAGAGATCCTCAATGACTGTTGTGGTGGAGTGGGGATAAATCAGTGAGACGCGAGAGAAGGTAATCACAACGCCACCATCCCTACTGCAACGAGGGCCCCAGATGCGATCCAGGCAAGATCACGGAGTGAGTAATTAATAGGGCGATAGCGGCTCTGGCTCTTTGATTGACCAAAGCCTCTCGCCTCCATCGCCTCGGCGAGGTGAACAGCACGCGCAAGACTCTCTTCAAGAAGTGGAATCGCAATCCTAGAGATTCGTGGCTTGCTACCACTTCGCAAAAATTGTGCTTGGCGGATTCTGGCGATGCTTGAAATCAATTGTGGAAATACAGATGTGGCGATGGTGAGAGTAACTCCGACTTGATAAATGCGTGAGGGAAGAACTCGGAGCAATTTATGTGGGCTGGTAACGGAGTTTGCAGCACCAAAGAGGGCAATCACAGTTGCAATGATCAAACCTTCATGGAGTGAAGAGGAAAGTCGCTCCCATGTGACGGGGCCACCGATGCGAATACCTGGTAGCCACGATGGAAGATTGATCCGTGGAAGAGTGAAGAGCACTTCACCGATGCGTGGAACTCCAATCAGAATTCCGGTGAGTGCACGAATTGAGATGAGAACAAGACCAGCAATGAGGGACCAATGGAAACTAGCGCTCCAAGGGCCATCTTGTTTATAGAACTTCACAATGAGAGCCGCTCCACCCACTGCCAAGAGCGCAAGAGTTGCACTATCTGCAGCGATAACGCCTACCGCAAGGCAGCTAAAGAGCGCCCAGAAGGTAAGTGGATGGAACGGTTTCATTGTGGTGAATTACTTCTTCTTCTGAAGTGATGGAGGCGTTGAAATCTCTACGCCGCACTCACGTGCTGGGTAACCATTGAATCCACAGATCAGACCTGAATCTGCCTGGCGAACGGTGATTTCTTGTGCGAGAACGTCGAGGCCTTGTGACTCCTTTGCAGTGAGTACGCAGCGAACAATCGTCTTCTTTACCTTCTCACCCTTTGGTGCGTACACCTGTGAGCCGAAGTCGATCACGAGACCGACGCGCTTGAGGCCCTTCTGAGCCTTGGTCTTTGCGCAGATAGTTGCAAATGATGGCTTTACTGAAGGGGGAGTCGATGGAGTGTCGTCGTTGCTAAAGGTAAAGATCCAACCTTCGACTGAACCATCTGCAATATCGACTGTTGGGCCTGTCATGGCTGCTTTCCAAGTACTGCTATTTGCTGCAGATTGGTAGTAACCCCAATATCGCCAGCCTTTTGATGCAGCCTGTGCTGATGGGATAAGTGATTGTGAGAATAGAGTTGCAATGAGCGCAACGGTGATTGTTACTTTCTTCATTCTGGAGCTCCAATTAGATAAGAGTCTCACAGGGGTAGCTAGCAAAGGCGAGGCGCCGTTACGACTACGCCCCGCAAACCTCGGCGGGTGTCTGTCTTAAGAGATAGATCAGGTAATCCGACTTAAGCGCTCAGGCGCTCTTACGGTTGCGGGTCAGCGTCGGAATTGCACCGAACTTCCCCTGATGTATCAATAGAGATATTAAGTTGTGTGCGAAGGCAACCATATGGGACAGCCATTGGCAATCACCAACCCACCCCATACGATGCTGGCATGGAATATCGCCGCCTTGGATCGACTGGAATGTACGTCTCCGAGATTTCTTATGGAAATTGGGTGACACATGGCTCACAGGTAGAGGCGGAGGCGGCGGAGAAATGTGTGAGAGAGGCGCTGAAGCAGGGAATTACTACCTTCGATACCGCCGATGTTTATGCCGGAACGAAGGCCGAGACCATCTTGGGGCGCGCTCTTAAGGGTGTTCGTCGTGAATCCTATGAGCTCTTCACCAAGGTCTACTTCCCGACAGGTGGCGGTAAGAACGATCGCGGACTTTCACGTAAACACATTATGGAGTCTTGCCACGCATCACTCAGGAGATTAAAGACAGATCACATTGATCTCTACCAGGCGCATCGCTTTGATTTTGAAACTCCATTAGAGGAGACCTTAAGCGCCTTCGATGATCTCATTCGCCAAGGCAAGGTCAGCTATATCGGTTTCTCTGAATGGAATGCGCAGCAGATTAAAGATGCTTTGAAGATTCAAGATGAGCGAGGATATAACCGGTTTGTATCGAGCCAACCTCAGTACTCGGCGCTCTGGCGCGTTATTGAGAGTGAGATTGTTCCACTTTCCCAGAGAGAGGGAATTGGTCAGATCGTCTGGTCACCGATGGCACAGGGAATTCTCACAGGTAAATATCTGCCGGGTTCAAAGCCACCAGCAGGATCTCGCGCCACAGATAAGAAGAGCGGTGCTGGATTTATCTCACGCTGGCTCCGAGATGATGTCCTTGAGGCGGTTCAGCGGCTAAAGCCAATTGCAGATGAATCAGCCCTGACTATTGGTCAACTCTCACTTGCATGGGTATTGGCAAATTCAAATGTGTCATCTGCGATTATCGGTGCAACTAAGCCATCACAGATTAGAGAGAATGTGAAAGCCTCTGGTGTGAAGCTATCGCCCGATCAATTACAGGCTATCGATAAGGCTCTAGGGAATTTGCCGGAGAAGGATCCAGCCAAGACCGAGAGTCCAAATCCACGCGCTTAATAAAGTTAACTCGGTGAAGAGTTAGATTTTATCTCCAGCTTTTACCTGTGGCTTTGGCGCACGCATACGTCGCATCTGAGTAGAGCGTAAGAATCCATACATGCCAAGACCCTTGGTTGCAGCACCTGGGAACTTTGCCAGGACCAACTTCTTGATCTTGCGATTGAGGCGGATGCCATCAAGAATTGAGATTAAAAGTACTGAGTACATAATCGCAATTGAGATTACCTGCGTCATCGGCACCTGCGGTAGACCTTCGGAATTCGTCGATGTCTTTGTTGGAATCATCGTGAGAAGTAGAACTACGAAGATGATAGGTAGGAAGAACTCGCCGATGGAGCGACGTGAATCTATGTAATCACGGACAAACTTCTTTACCGGCCCACGATCGCGTAGAGGGAGTGCGCTCTCTTCACCACGCATATATGCCGCACGGGTAGCAATACGAGCAGCCTTCGCCTCTTCTCGAGCGCGCTTCTTATTCTCTTTTCCCCTGATAGGGGCAAGTGTCTGACGCTTCTTTGTTGCCTCTGAACGCTTAGGCGTTGGGCGACCCTTCTTGGAAGGCTGTTCTGCTGATTGAGTCATGCGACAAACTATAGAGCGAGCATTTGCTCGAGCGCCAACTTTGAATAGCGCGCCGTCTCGGGATCTACCGAGATTTGATTCACTACCTTGCCAGCAACCAGTGATTCAAGAGCCCAGACTAGGTGCGGCAGATCGATGCGATTCATCGTGGAGCAGTAGCAGACAGTGCGATCGAGGAAGTAGACCTTCTTATCAGGGTTCTGCGCCGCAAGGCGGGAGACGAGATTGAGTTCAGTTCCAACAGCCCATTGAGATCCAGGGGCTGATTCAGAGACAGTCTTAATAATCTTCTCAGTACTACCAACAACATCTGCAGCAGTGACTACTTCATGCTGGCACTCTGGATGGACAATTACTTGAACTTCTGGAATGCGCTCCTTAAATTCTGCGATTGACTGAGCAGTAAATCGCCCATGGACTGAGCAGTGACCGCGCCAGAGGATCACCTTGGCATTTCTAATCTCATCTTCAGTCAGACCACCCTGAGGTTTCCATGGGTTCCATACGACGCAATCCTCAAGTGATAATCCAAGATCGATCACTGCGGTATTGCGACCGAGATGTTGATCGGGAAGGAAGAGCACCTTCTCCGCCTTTTCAAATGCCCAACGAAGAGTTTTTTCTGCATTAGAAGATGTGCAGATTGTTCCGCCATGTTCTCCGGTAAAGCTTTTAATTGCAGCAGATGAATTCATATACGTCACGGGCACAGTGACCTTTGCAAATCCGAGCTTCTCAAGATCGTTCCAACATTGCTGCACTTGAGATGCAGTTGCCATATCCGCCATAGAACATCCAGCAGCTAGATCAGGAAGAATAACTTTCTGATGTGAGCCGGTGAGAATATCTGCGCTCTCTGCCATGAAGTGAACACCACAGAAGATGATGTATTCAGCAGTTGATTGGGCTGCTGCAGCTTGGGCAAGTTTGAAAGAGTCGCCGGTGATATCGGCAAATGCAATGACCTCATCGCGTTGGTAGTGGTGGCCCAGAATCAGCGCTCTTGAGCCAAGGGCAGCTTTTGCCGCCGTGGCTCGGGCGACAAGATCGGGATCACTGGCATCAGGTAGCTCGCCAGTACATGAGACCCCGCGCTCTGATGCCAGGTCTGAACCTCGGCCGAGGAGGAGCAAATCCTGAAGTGAGGTCGATGACATGTCCATATTCTCGCGGGTTTGAAGTCGCAACGGCAACCCGACGCGGGTATCCTTCGGCACATGACAACAGAGACAAGCCAGCCAATCACCATCGCTACCGGAATTACTCTTACAGAGGCAGCATCTGCCAAGGTTGCAGCTCTGCTTGCCCAAGAAGGTCGCGATGACCTCTATCTCCGTGTTGCAGTTCAGCCAGGTGGTTGTTCTGGTCTTCGCTACCAGCTCTTTTTCGATGATCGCAATCAAGAGGGCGATGTTGTTCGTGAATTTGGTTCAGTAAAGGTCGTTGTCGACAAGATGTCTGATCCTTACCTTTTGGGTGCAACAGTTGATTTCGAAGATACGATCGAGAAGCAGGGCTTCACAATCGATAACCCACAAGCGCAGGGTTCATGTGCCTGTGGCGATTCATTTAACTAATAAGCAACTTTTCAAGTAGAGCTGTAGTTAAATCCACCCATGAGAATTGGCGTTGCAGGTTCAGTTGGTCTTGATCATTTAATGACCTTTCCAGGAAAGTTCACCGATTCTCTTGTTGCAGGATCTCTTGAGAAAGTTTCACTCTCCTTCTTAGTCGATGGCCTTGAAGTCCGTCGCGGAGGATGCGCTGCAAATATTGCATTCGGTATGGCCAACCTTGGACTCAATCCCATCCTCATCGCCGCAGTCGGTAAGGATTGGGCAGATTACGATGCTTGGCTTTCGCGCCATGGAGTCGACACATCACATGTATTAATCTCACAAGAGCAGTACACGGCGCACTTCACCGTAACGACAGATACCGAACTCAACCAGATCGCCTCATTCTTCCCAGGTGCAATGTCTGAGGCGCGCAATATTGAACTCAAGCCGATTATGGATAAGACCGGTCGCTTCGACCTCTTGGTAATTTCACCCGATGATCCAGAGGCGATGCTTCGCCATACTGAGGTAGCCCTTGAAAATGGAATTGCAGTGGCCGCAGATCCATCACAGCAGATGGCTCGTATGTCAGGTGAACAGATTCGTAAATTAATTGAAGGCGCAACCTACCTCTTTATGAATGAGTATGAGCTCGCACTCGCGATACAGAAGACTGGTTGGAGCGATCAAGAGATTTTGCAGAAGGTGAAGTACCGCGTGATCACCCAAGGATCTGCGGGAGCTCGAGTTGAGAGTATTAATGGTGAATTTATTAAGGTGACCTGCGCTAAGGAGAAGGCGAAGGTCGATCCCACCGGCGTTGGAGACTCTTTCCGTTCTGGTTTTGTCGCCGGTCTTTCCTGGGGACTTAGCCATGAGCGCTGTGCACAGCTTGGTTCAATGGTTGCGACCTATGTGATTGAAACTATGGGAACGCAGGAATATCGCTTCACCAAGAGCGAGTTTGTTGCGCGCTTTTCAGATGCCTATGGCCAAGCTGCAGCAGATGAGGTAGCTGCGCATCTAGCTGCGTAATTTTGTGAGCACCGTTTTCAAGGTAGATGCAGCACGCTCGATATCACTTGCTGTGTGATGTGGGTGGAGAGTAAAGCGAAGATGGCCAGTTGTTGGAAAGCCCATCGATGCAATGACGTGGCTCGGAGTGAGATCTTCGGGAGAGCAGGCAGAGCCAGCATCGATAGCTAGATTCTCCTTCAATAAAGAACGCAGAACTTCTTCTGACGAAACTTCTTCAACAATGATGGATAAGTAACGTGAATCAGCTCCTGAATTGGGAGCCAAAACTGTGAGACCTTCAATGGCGCTAAGTGCGCCAACTAGATTTTTTCGAAGCGAAATGAGATTCTCAATCTCATTCTTAAATTCAGCCAGCGCTATCGCACTTCCAATCAGCAGCGGCAGTGAGTATGAGCCGGGGACGCGAATCGGAGCGATATGAGGGAGTGGATATTTGAAGCTCTTCGCATCGCTGATATTGATAAAGCCAATTCCTTGGGGACCAGACCACGATGTTGCATCGAAGGTTGTTGCCGAAAAGCCGGTGGCGAGATCTCGGTTGGGTAGCGAGCGCGTTCCATCCACAACGACCTTGTATGCCATATCTCTGTAGCAATCTAGATCTTGGGTCGCACCACTCTCACCATTGGTTGCCTGAAGCGAGAGGATGGAGTTCTTCTCAAATTTAACACCGGCGGTTAGGAGCAGGCCTTCTTCATCGACTCCAATCACCTTGCTCTCATCGGAGAGGGGGCGGGCGACTGCTCTGATTTTGCCCACATCAACCGTTGAGGTGTAGAGAGTTGAAGCTGATGTGATAAATCCGTGGAGGGCGATGTAATGAAGGAGCGCGGGCTCACCTATGACCTCAAGGTGGTCCGGGGTTGTATGGAGGTGGGCTGCAATCTCTGATTTAGCACCATCGAGGAGGATGGCGGCTTTGGAAGAGGCTTGAGACTGCTTCTTCGGGTCGGCCCACCCTTGTTCAAAGGAGGCAGAGATCGCCTCTCGGACGGCAGGGGAGAGCGCAGTCTCGGAGGTGAAGTTATCTGTGAGGTGAGCCACCCATGGAACGATACCTCTTACAGCGCCACCTATGCGTTCGCGCCACTATCCTTAGCTCTATGTCTGCACCTAAAAAGCGCACCCTGGCCGGCCTCCTTGGAGCATTCCTTGCGACCGCCTTCCTCAGCGGATGCTCACTCAAGTCCGAAGATATTTCAGGTATGGGTTATCCCAAGAATGTAACAAGCGTGAACGATATTTCGCTCTCTCTCTGGCAGGGCGCATGGATCACAGCTGCAGTTGTTGGAGTCTTTACCTTCATCTTGATTATCTGGCCCGCGATCTTCCATCGTAAGAACGATGCCAAGAAGGGCGAGTTCCCAAAGCAGACTCAGTACAACATTCCAGTTGAGATTCTCTACACAGTTATTCCTTTCATTATCGTTGCAGTTCTCTTCTACTTCACCGCAATTAAAGAATCTGAAATTGTCTCTCCAAAGACTCCTGCTCAACATGAAATTACCGTTGAAGGAATTCAGTGGTCATGGCAGTTTGGCTACCCAGAAGCGGGTAAAGATGCAGTTGTCACAGGAACTCCAGAGAATCCACCAACGCTCTACCTTCCTCAGGGAGAGAGCGTTCGCTTCACCATCACATCAAACGATGTTGTTCATGGTTTCTGGATTCCAGCATTTATGATTCAGATGCAGAACCTTCCAGATCGCACCAACCATCTTCAATTCACTGCAAATAAACTCGGCACATACCCAGGTCGATGCAACATTCTCTGCGGACGTAATCACACCCAGATGATCTTTAAGGTCAAGGTTGTGACACCTGAGCAGTATCAGAATTACCTCAACACATTGAAGGCGAGCGCATAATGACTACATTTGCTGAAGCTCCTGCTGCAACTGCACCTCGCAAGGGTGTTGAGCGCAAGGACTCTTGGGGAACTCAGTTTGTAAAGACAATTACCTCAACAGACCATAAGCGCATCGGTTATCTCTACCTCGCAACATCTTTTGCATGGTTCCTCGTAGGTGGAATCTTGGCACTCTTCCTGCGTGCAGAGCTCACCCGCCCAGGTATGCAATTTATGAGTAATGAGCAGTACAACCAGATCTTCACAATGCATGGAACGATCATGCTCTTGCTCTTCTCAACCTCACTCTTTGTTGGTTTTGCAAATGTCATCATGCCGCTGCAAATTGGCGCAGCAGACGTTGCCTTCCCACGTCTTAACATGCTCTCTTTCTGGCTCTACTTCTTCGGTTCATTGATGACCGTTGCAGGCTTCCTCACTCCAGGTGGAGCGGCATCCTTTGGTTGGACTGCATATGCACCACTTGCTAACTCAACATATTCACCAGGTATCGGTGGAGACCTTTGGGTTATCGGATTAACAGTCTCTGGTCTTGGAACAATCCTCGGTGGCGTTAACTTCATCACGACAATCTTCACCATGCGTGCGCCAGGTATGACGATGTTCCGTATGTCAATCTTTAGCTGGAACACCTTGCTGACATCAATCTTGATTCTCCTTGCCTTCCCACCACTTGCGGCAGCGCTCTTGGGACTTGAATCAGACCGCCTCTTTGGAACTCACATCTTCGATCCGGCCAACGGTGGTGCGATGCTCTGGCAGCACCTCTTCTGGTTCTTCGGCCACCCCGAGGTTTATATCCTCGCGTTACCGTTCTTCGGTATTGCAACTGAGATCTTGCCGGTCTTTAGCCGTAAGCCAATCTTTGGTTATAAAGGTTTGATTGCAGCAACTATTGCAATCGCAGCACTTTCAGTTGCGGTATGGGCGCACCACATGTTCGCAACTGGACAGGTGCTATTACCGTTCTTCTCCTTTATGACCTTCCTTATCGGTGTTCCTACTGGTGTGAAGTTCTTTAACTGGATCGGAACAATGTGGCGAGGCAATGTCTCATTTGAGACACCAATGCTCTGGGTAATGGGCTTCCTCGTGACATTCCTCTTCGGTGGCATCACCGGAATCATCCTCGCCTCACCACCACTCGACTTTGCAGTCTCTGCCAGCTACTTCGTTGTAGCGCACTTCCACTACGTTCTCTTCGGAACAGTGGTCTTTGCGATGTTCGCAGGCTTCTACTTCTGGTGGCCTAAGTTCACCGGTCGCATGCTCAATGAGCGCCTTGGAAAGATCCACTTCTGGACTCTCTTCTTCGGCTTCCACACAACATTCCTCATCCAGCACTGGCTCGGCATCAAGGGCTTCCCTCGCCGTTATGCCGATTACCTTGCATCAGATGGCTTTACAGGAATGAATATGATTTCAACATTCGGCTCCGCGCTTCTGGCCCTTTCGATGATTCCATTCTTTATCAACGTCTGGATCACTCGTAAGAACCCAATGGTTAATTGCGATGATCCATGGGGTTATGGCTCATCCCTTGAGTGGGCGACAAGCTGTCCACCACCACGCCACAACTTCACATCAATGCCACGTATCCGTTCAGAGCGTCCAGCATTTGATCTCCACCACCCACACATCAAGACAGAAGGTCACTAATTACATGAAGGCAAATTGGAAACTCTTCGCAGGTCTTGCAGTCTTCTACGCGATTATGGCTGTCATCTATTACTACGTGGGTGGCGAAGCTGTTGGCATAACCGGAATGATTCTGGCTGCCTGCCTCGCCGGCATGGTTGGCTTCTATATCTGGTTCACCCAGAAGCGCATCGGCTTCGATATTCCATCTGATGATCTTGAAGGTGAGATTGCAGATGATGCTGGAGAACTTGGTTTCTATAGCCCGCACTCATGGTGGCCACTTCCGGTTGCTGTCAGCGCATCGGCAATGGCGCTAGGCCTTGTTATCGGCTGGTGGCTCACACTGATTTCACTAGTCGCCCTGATTGTCAGCATCGTTGGCTTCGTATCTGAATACGAGAAGCCACTTCCTGAATCACACTAAGTAAGTACCCGCATTCTGATGAAGATCCTAGAGCGCTATGCGCCTGGGATCTTTGTCATTATCTGGAGTTCAGGATTTGTCGTTGCTAAATATGCATTTAAGAGTTCAGATGTCCTCTACTTTCTCTCAATCCGCCTCTTCATAGCAGCAGCGATTCTCGCGCTCATCACCAAGGCGATGAAGCAGTCCTTGAAGCTAACTCGCAGGGAGTTCTTCTCTTCATTGCTGATAGGCGTGGCACTCCATGCAATCTATCTCGGGGGAGTATGGGAGGCGATTGCACAAGGTTCGCCTGCCGGTATTGCCTCGGTGATTACTAGTTTGCAGCCGGTCTTCGTCTCTCTCATTGCGGTTCGGCTATTGGGAGAGACGTTACGGAGAAATCAGATCATCGGCTTACTCCTAGGCCTAGCTGGTGTCTTCCTCGTTCTCGCGCCAGCGTTCTCGCGAGTGGGGGAGATGACTCTGATTGCTCCTCTACTTCTCATCGCAGGACTAAGCGGCTCGACCAGCGCGACCTTGATGCAGAAGAAGTTTGGCAGCTCTATTCCCTTGCTTGCGGGAACCACATATCAATTCCTTATAGCGGCAATAATTCTCGGCGCTATTTCGCTTGCGACCGGCAAGACAGATCTTGAGTGGAACTTAGAATCTACTCTTGCAATGGCATGGGCAGTGATTGTCACATCGATTATCGCCATCCTCTTGCTTCTCTGGATGCTCACACGAGGAAGTGCTGCGAGGGTCTCAAGTCTTCTCTATCTCGTGCCACCTATGACCGCCATTCAAGCGCTGATCTTATTTGGAGAGAAGCTAAACCCCCAGGCTGTCATCGGAATTGCAATGACTGCGCTGGGGGTCGCTTTAGTTCAAAAGCGTTAACTATCTGAATCGTTTGAAGGGTTCAGAAGTGTTAACTGTTCTTAGTGATGTCCCTCAAGCTCCTTACGCTCTGTCTCTGTCGCCTTTGGTACTGCAACAGCGTTAGCGCGTGAGATTCGGTTACGAACCTTGTTAAGGAGAGCCTTAGGACGGCGAACGCCTGCCTCGTCGAACTCAGGAAGTTCGAGTGGTGCAAGCTGTTCGTGAGATGTGAGAGTCCATGCCTTCTCAGCTGAGATTGGCTCATGGATTTCCACAAACTCACCGTGTGGCAGACGAACGAGTCGGCCGGTCTCACGACCATGCAAGACAAGCTCACGATCTGCGCGCTGCAATGAGAGGCAGATGCGCTTGGTGACTACAAATGCAATCGGAGGAAGAACGATCACGCCAATGCGCGAGAACCACATCATCTGATTGATTGTTAGATCGAAGGTCGTTGCAATGATGTCGTTACCACCGTTGATCAATGAGACCAATGTGAAGGTAAGAGCCATTGCACCGATAGCCGTGCGGTTTGGCGCATTACGTGGACGATCTAGGAGATGGTGCTCACGCTTATCTCCCGTTGCCCATGATTCAATAAATGGATAGAGCGCAAGGAGTGTGAACATGATTCCCGGCAAGATTAATCCTGGAATCAAAATATTCCAAGAGATTGTGTAGCCGAAGAAGTAAGTCTCTAGTGGGGGAGCCATGCGAACTAGCCCATCAAGCCAACCCATATACCAATCGGGTTGAGAGCCAGCTGAGATTTGCCCTGGGGTGTATGGACCATAGAGCCAGATCGGGTTGATAGATGCGACAGCTCCGAGGAATGCTGTGACACCGAAGACGATAAAGAAGAATCCGCCCGCCTTTGCCATATAGACAGGCATCAATGGGTATCCAACTACGTTCTTCTCTGTGCGACCAGGACCTGGGAACTGTGTGTGCTTCTGGTACCAGACGAGCATCAAGTGAACAGTGATCAAGGCGAGGAAAATTCCTGGAAGCAGGAGGATATGTACGGTGTAGATACGCGGAATAAATGCCTCACCTGGGAATGCTCCACCGAAGGCGAAGAATGCAAGGTATGAACCTACAACCGGAATCGCTTGGATGATCGCCTCCGCGATGCGGATACCAGTTCCTGAGAGGAGGTCATCAGGAAGTGAGTAACCGAGGAAGCCTTCGACGATGCCGAGGGTAAGGAGACCAATTCCGATGATCCAGTTAAATTCACGTGGCTTACGGAAGGCGCCTGTGAAGTAGACGCGGAGCAAGTGGACAACAATTCCCACCATAAAGATCAGCGCTGCCCAGTGGTGAATCTGACGCATCAAGAGACCGCCACGGACCTCAAATGAGATATCCAGAGCTGATGCATATGCGGCAGACATCTCAACGCCCTGAAGTGGAGCGTATGCGCCGTCGTAGACAACTTCCTTCATCGATGGATCGAACCAGAATGTGAGGAAGGTTCCTGATGCAAGCAAGATGATAAATGAGTAGAGGCAGATTTCACCAAGGAGGAATGACCAGTGATCAGGGAAGACCTTTGTGAGGTTCTTCTTCATCCACTTTGCTGCACCTGTACGGTCATCTACATAACCTGCTACGTTGCCTGCAATTCTTTCGCGTGCTGTCATGATGTGCGCTCCCAGAAGCTAGGTCCGACGGGTTCGTTAAATGGTGCTTGTGCTACGAGGTAACCCTCTTCATCCACTGTGATCGCAAGTTGCGGTAGTGGACGTGCAGCAGGACCGAAGATGACCTTTGCTGCGCGAGTTACATCGAATGTTGATTGGTGACATGGGCAGAGCAGATGCTTTGTCTGCTGCTCATAGAGCGCAACTGCGCAACCCATATGGGAACAGATCTTCGAGAAGGCGATGATGCCCTCATGTGTCCAGGAGAGACGCTCATCATCGAGGTTGAAATCTTCGGGACGAAGACGAATCAGGAGAACTGCATCCTTAGCGATGTCGTTGAGAGAGCGGTGATGCTCCCCAGCAGGCAACTCTGGAAGTGTCTGAGCAACAGCTCCAACCTCAAGGTCAGAAGCCTTAATGGGACGATCACCTGGATCGGTAACCAGGCGTGTGCCTGCCTTCCACGATGTCTTCTTCAACTCATCCTTTGGAAGAGGGCCTAAGTCACGAAGAAGAAGGAGGGGAGTAAGACCAGAGAGACCGAGTGCGAGTCCTAGCGTGCGCTTGATGAGAGGGCGACGGCCAAGACCAGCAGCACCTGCTCCAGCCTTAACAGTTTTTACAAACTCTGCGCGATCTTCATCATCTGATCGGAACTCATGGCGCTCAGCAATAACTTCTTCATCCGGCATAAGTGTCTTAGCCCAGTGAATAAGACCGGCGCCGATGCAGAAGAGCGCTATCGCCATTCCAAGTCCAAGGAGAAGCTGATGAATATTCTGCTCACCCATAATCGGAATAAAGACAAAGATGTCATCTGGTATGAAGATGTAAGAGACGATAAGGAGAATCGTTCCGAGAGCTGAGAGTAAGAAGAGGATTGCTACTTGGTTCTCAGCGCGACGTGCATACTTCTCATCGTTATCTGCGCGACGATGAACGTGAGCCGGTAGCCCAGGATCTTTGATTGCTTCGATCTCGTTAGACATTTACCTTATCTCGCTTTCATCGCCAACCAGACTGCTACACCAATGAGCAATCCGATTCCTAGAGTCCATGCCAAAAGGCCTTCAGTTACAGGTCCAACGCGACCAAGAGCGATTCCACCGAGCTGTGGTTCAGCTTCTGCAGCTTTGATCCACTTAATAATCGATAGCTTCTCTTCTGGTGTAAGTGTCTTATCGCTAAAGACTGGCATTGATTGTGGACCAGTGACCATCGCTTC
>JAURJS010000112.1 GCA_030832135.1 Candidatus Planktophila sp. | reverse complement strand
CTCATATTCGACCCGCTCTCTTGATACGTCCAACACGCACGCAGATAGATTACCGAGATATCCCCACTCAGTCTTGCTAAGGTCGCGCTCATGGAGATGCGTCGAGCAGGTAAGAGTGGATTAACGCTCTCAAGACTCGGTTTGGGAACGATGACCTGGGGTCGCGATACCGATACCCATGAGGCGGCAGATCAATGCCGCGCCTACATTGATGCTGGTGGAAATTTCCTTGATACCTCTCCCACCTTCGGCGACGGTGATGCAGAGCGTGTAATCGGCGGAATGATTGGAACTCTCTTTCAGCGCGATGAGGTGGTCATTGCAACGAAGGCAGGTATCCAGTTAGTTGGCGGCGAACGAGTTATCAATAACTCACGGCAATCGCTGATGAATGAGTTGGATAAATCTCTTACTCGTCTTGGAACCGATCACGTTGACCTATGGCAGATACATGGATGGGACCCCTCCAATCCGCTCGATGACACACTTTCCGCACTCGATTACGCATACTCAAGCGGGAAGGCACGATATGTCGGTCTCTCAAATTTCTCTGGCTGGCAGAGTTCGCGGGCGATAACACTTCAAGAGCTACATGGAATGAAAGCTCCCATAGTTACTCTTAATAATGAGTACTCACTTCTTAATCGCACAGTGGAAGATGAAATCTTGCCCTGCGTTGATGATCTCAACGTGGGATTCCTAGCTTGGGCTCCAATTGCTCGTGGAGTTCTCTCTGGCAAATATCGCACAGGTATTCCAAGTGATTCACGAGCAGCTGCGCCACACTTTGTTAAGCATGTGGAGCCATATCTCAATGATCGAAGTGCAAGGATTGTTGAGGCAGTCTCTGTCGCTGCAGAAGGCCTTGGCTTTGCCCCTCTGGAAGTTGCTATCGCCTGGGTCCGAGATAATCCGCTCGTATCATCTGCGATTGTTGGTGCTCGAACAGGCGCTCAACTTCGTGGAATCTTAAAGTCGGAGGAGATCTCTCTCCCAGCAACAATTAGATCAGTTCTTGATGAGGTATCAGCAGTTCTCTAGGAAGTCATTGAGTACTTTGACACCGAACTTGAGTCCATCGATAGGCACTCGCTCATCAACGCCATGAAATAAAGCCATAAAATCCAGATCTGGCGGAAGTTGAAGCGGGCTGAAGCCATATCCAATAATTCCAAGTTCTGAGAGAGCCTTATTGTCGGTTCCACCGCTCATTGTGTATGGAACGGGAATACCTTCTGGATCTTCACGCACGATTGCGGCACACATCGCTTCAACGAGTGGCCCACCGAATTCAACCTCCAACGCAATGTCATGGGTCAGGGTTTCAATCCGAATGTCAGGGCCTACTATCTCTCGAATAGTGGCGTTGAGCTCTTCCTCGTAACCAGGCAAGAAGCGGCCATCCACCGTTGCACTCGCACTACCTGGGATGACATTCGCCTTATAGCCAGCCTCTAACATCGTTGGATTGGCAGTGTTCTGCAAGGTCGCACCAATCATGCGCGCTGTTGGACCGATCTCTTTGAGTAGAGGACGAAGATCGCTCTCGTCATATGGCTTACCGGTGGCCTCTGCAATCTTCTTGAAGAGCAATTTCACCGTTTTTGTATATCGCTGAGGCCATTCGAAGCGACCGATCTTTGCAACTGCCTCCGAGAGTGCGGTGAGTGCATTCTCATCATTCATCATCGAACCATGTCCGGCTCGTCCATCTGCGGTGAGCTTCATCCAGTGAATTCCCTTTTGCGCAGCCTCTACAAAGTAGAGTCGCTTTCCATCGCCGACCGTGACGCTAAAGCCACCAACTTCAGAGATTGCTTCAGTACATCCGGCAAATACTTCTGGATGATGGGCCGTCATATAGCGGGAGCCATAACTACTGCCTGCCTCTTCATCAGCGAAGAAGGCAAGGACTATGTTGCGCGGTGGTTTATAACCGGCCCGAGCCCAGCGACGAACAATTGCGAGCAGCATTGCATCAACATTCTTCATATCGACAGCGCCACGTCCCCAAATCATTCCATCCTTGATTACTGCGCCAAATGGATCAACGCTCCAATCCTCGGCGTTGGCAGGAACAACATCAATATGGCCATGGACTACTAGACCGGGGCGTGTTGGGTCTGCTCCTTCAATATTTGCAATGACGTTGCATCGATTGGGTGCCGACTCATAAATCTTGGCTGCGATTCCCACCTCGGCAAGTGAAGCGACTACATACTCAGCAACAGCCTTTTCATCGCCCTTTCCCTCGCCGTAATTAACAGAGGGAATGCGAATTAGATTCTGACAGATTGAGACAGTCTCTTCCATAAGGCTTTCATAGTCGTAGCTCATGGCTTCATTCTCTACTATCAGCGCCTATTTTGCGTGTGAGGCGTGGCATTGCTATCCTTCACCTCGTAATTCAACCCCATCACGTAGGCTTTCCTTATTCGTGGCGGGGACACTCGTCCGGGTGGCGGAATTGGCAGACGCGCTAGCTTGAGGTGCTAGTTCTCG
>JAURJS010000111.1 GCA_030832135.1 Candidatus Planktophila sp. | reverse complement strand
TTGGTGGGCAGCGTCGAGCTCTTCTAGCGCGCCGATTAGCGCCTCCGGCACGAATCTTCCGCCATAGGGACCGAAATGACCGAGAATCTCAGATGTCACTAATGAACTCATGGCGAAAGGCTACCTTTATAGAGCTATTTGGTGCGACCCAGAAGTTGGTCGATAGCCGCTCGAGGATCCCCAGCTTTGACCAGTGTCTCGCCTACCAAGATTGCCTGCGCTCCTGCGCTCTGAGCAATCTCAACTTCTGAGCGCGCTGAGATACCAGATTCAGCGATTCGGATAATCGATGACGGAATTTCAGGAATTAATTGCGCAAAGGCGTTGAGATCAATCTCGAGAGTCTTCAAATTTCTTGCATTGACTCCGATGATGCGAGGCTCAATCTCCATCGCATCTTCAATCTCTTGATGGGTATGGGTCTCAACAAGAACGGCCATGCCTAGTTCGGTAGCGAGGTCGTAGTAATCCTTCAATTGATTCTTTGACAACGCTGCCACAATCAGGAGGACGACATCTGCCCCGGCAGCTCTCGCCTCAAAGAACTGGTATTCATCAACCATAAAATCTTTACGCAAGATAGGAATATCAATCTCAGAGCGAACGGCAACGAGATCTGCAAGTGATCCACCGAATCGTCGTTGCTCGGTCAGCACGCTCACCACAGCAGCTCCCGCCTCTTGATATTGCGCTGCTAATTGTCGTGGATCTGAGATTGCTGCGAGTGAACCCTTGCTCGGAGATGAGCGCTTGACCTCAGCAATGACAGTCATTGGCTCGGCGAGAAGTCGTGCATGTGCATCAATTACCTTCGGTGCTTGAGAGAGCTGCTCATGTAGCTGTGAGAGTGGAAGGCGTCTGGTGGCGAGATCTTCTCGCACACCTTCAATGATGGAGTCAAGAACGCTCACTTCTCACCATCCTTGATAGTCGGATCAATTCCTCGATCGAGCGCGTTCCAATCTGAGATCTCACGGACCTTCTTATCGTTTCGCTCGTATTTAGGAGATAACCGCATTCTTCGACTGATCGATATCGCAATGACAGCGACCAAGATGAGAGAGATATTAAGTTTCCACATCTCTAGTCACGCATCACATTCGCGGTATTGATAGCTGTTAGAACAGCAGCTGCCTTATTGATGGTCTCTTGGTTCTCAGACTCAGGGTCTGAGTCTGCAACGACACCGGCTCCTGCCTGAACATAAGCTCTGCCATCTTTGATGAGCGCTGTGCGGATTGCGATACAGGTATCGATATTTCCCGTGAAATCAAAGTAACCAATTGCACCGCCATAGAGTCCGCGACGAGTTGGCTCAAGCCGTTCAATAATCTCCATTGCTCGCGGCTTTGGAGCGCCCGAGAGAGTTCCGGCAGGAAATACTGAGAAGAGAGCATCGATCGGTGCTGCTGAATCTGCGAGTTCACCAATGACGGTAGAGACAATATGCATCACGTGTGAGTATCGCTCGATATGCATGAAGTCGATAACTTCAACTGAGCCTGGCGTGCAGACACGACCGACATCATTGCGACCTAAATCAACGAGCATTAAGTGCTCAGCGCGCTCTTTAGGGTCTGCGAGCAGCTCCTCCCCCAGGCGAATATCTTCTTCGATGGAAGTAGAACGTTTACGCGTTCCTGCAATCGGATGGACCATCACCTCTCGACCGGTTACCTTCACCAGCGCTTCTGGGCTGGATCCCACTACCTCAAAGCCGCCTTCGAAGCGGAAGAGATACATATATGGACTTGGGTTGCTCAATCGAAGCGCGCGATAAATATCGAGCGCATCAGCTGTTGCCTTTGTGGAAAATCGTTGAGAGATAACGATCTGAAAAGCTTCTCCTGCGCGAATTTCTTCCTTAGCAATCTCAACTTTAGCTCTAAATTCTTCAGCGGTAATATTGCAATCAAAGTCAGGCTTTGAGAACTCAGGTATCTCGCTGACATCTCCAGGAAGTGCGCTCTGAAGATCTTCATACATGCGATCTAAGCGCTCTTGTGACTCTGCAAATGCTTCATCAACGCGATCATCTGAGCCATCCCAGTTAATTGCATTAGCAATGAGAGTGACTGTGCCATTGCTGTGATCCATAACAGCCAAATCGCTCGTAAGCATAAAGGCGATCTCTGGCAGATTAAGATCATCGACTGCAATTGTTGGAATGCTCTCTAATCTACGTACTGAGTCATAGCCCATATATCCAACTAGTCCGCCGGTCAGTGGTGGCAGACCTGGAATCACAGGGGTTTTGAGATGTGCAACTGAGAGTTTGAGCGCCTGAAGTGGATCCATTCCACGGGGAACTCCTGCAGGAGGTGTCCCGAGCCAATCAGCCTTGCCACCGCTTTCGGTCAACGTTGTCTGGCTGCGCACGCCAATAAATGAGTACCGTGACCAGACTCCTCCATGCTCTGCCGATTCGAGGAGAAATGTTCCAGGATTGTTCTTCGCTAACTTCTTATAAAGTCCAAGAGGGGTCTCGCTATCGACCAAGACTCGACGATAGACCGGAATGACATTGTTATCTTTGGCGAAATGACGAAACTCTTCTAACTTCACAGTGACTACGACTCAATCTCGCGATGAAAACAGGTGCGGTCGCCGGTGTGGCAGGCAGCCTCTATTTGTTCAACCTTGAGCAGGAGCGCATCGCCATCGCAATCAATTGCAATGGAGAGCACCTTCTGGGTATGGCCAGAAGTTGCCCCCTTCTCCCACAGCTCATTGCGGCTGCGCGACCAGTAAGTAGCCCGCCCTGTTTCGATAGTGATAGCGAGAGATTCTTCGTTCATATAGGCAAGCATTAAGACTTCACCTGTTGCTGCATCTTGTGCGATTGCAGGAATGAGCTCAACACCAGCTTTTAGCATTTCACGCACAGCTGGCGTGAGCTCGATTGTCATAGGCCTATTCTGCCTTACTTAGCGCTAAGCGCGTCCCGTAATTCTCACGGGATAGCCGCTGCGATCGAGATAGCCCTTGATATCTCCAATGCGATGGATACCAAAGTGGAAGATGGAGGCGGCAAGGAGGGCATCGGCTCCGGCATCGAGAGCTGCTGCAAAATCCTCCTGGCTTCCAGCCCCACCACTTGCAATCAGGGGAACTCGCGAAATAGCGCGAACTGCCTTAATCATCCCGAGGTCATATCCAGCACGGGTTCCATCAGCATCCATTGAGTTGAGGAGAATCTCACCAACACCTAATTCAGATGCCTTCTCCACCCAAGCAAGTGCATCAACTCCTGCACTCTTGCGACCGCCGTGGGTCGTGACTTCAAATCCAGAATCTGTATTTGCCCGTCGAGCATCGACAGAGAGAACTAATACTTGCGAACCAAAACGGTCAGCAATCTCTGCAATCAGTTCAGGTCTTGCAAGTGCTGCGGTATTGATTGAGACTTTATCGGCACCGGCGCGAAGTAATCGATCTACATCATCAACGGTGCGAATTCCGCCACCGACAGTTAAGGGGATAAATACCTGCTCCGCAGTTTTGCGAACGACATCTAAAGTCGTCTCTCTACCGGCAACGCTGGCAGAGATATCGAGGAAGGTGAGTTCATCGGCCCCTTCTGTGTTATAGAGCGATGCCATCTCAACGGGATCACCGGCATCAACCAAGTTGGTGAAGTTGATGCCCTTTACTACTCGACCATCTGTGACATCGAGACAAGGAATGATGCGAACCGAAAGCGTCACTTCTTTGTAAGCTCCAAGGCTTCTTCCAAGGTGAAGGCACCTGCATAGAGAGCCTTTCCCACAATTGCGCCCTCAACACCTATTTCACGTAGCGCAACAAGCGCTGCAATATCTGTAAGAGATGAGATGCCACCACTTGCAATAACTGGCTTCTTTGTAGCAGCGCATACCTCTTTAAGTAGTTCCAAGTTTGGCCCTTTAAGAGTTCCATCCTTAGTGACATCGGTGACGACATATCGAGCACAACCATCGCGCTCAAGGCGTTCAATCGTCTCAAAGAGATCTCCACCTTCTTCAGTCCAGCCGCGAGCGGCGAGCGTATGGCCGCGTACATCGAGTCCGACAGCGATGCGATCGCCAAATTCTGCAATTACCTTTGAAGTCCACTCAGGATTTTCAAGTGCTGCAGTTCCAAGATTGACGCGACGACATCCTGTTGCAAGCGCTCTTCTGAGCGATTCATCATCACGAATTCCGCCTGAGAGCTCAACCTTGATATCAAGGCGACCAACGACATCTGCCAAGAGCGCGCTATTTTCGCCGCGCCCAAATGCAGCATCGAGATCGACCAAGTGAATCCATTCAGCACCTGATGATTGAAAGTCGAGAGCGGCATCAAGTGGTGAGCCGTAAGAGGTCTCGGCATCGAGCTCGCCTTGCACCAAACGAACAGCTCGACCATCTTTGACATCCACAGCCGGAAGAAGTTCTAAGTAGCTCATATCTTGCTCCTCATAACGTCGATACCCAATTCTTAATAAGTTGCAATCCGGCATCTCCAGATTTTTCTGGGTGAAACTGTGTTGCAGAGAATGCGCCATCTTCAATAGCTGCGAGAAATCTCTGGTCGTAATCTGTCCATGAGGCAAGAGTTGATGAGTTACTCAACTGCTCTTTGCCGAGATCGCTCACGCCATAGGAGTGAACGAAGTAGAAGGACTCCCCCTCAATGCCTTTAAAGAGTGAGCTTCCGGTGGCAGCATCGACGGTATTCCAACCCATATGTGGCAAGACCTTCGCCTCTAACTTCTCAACTGTTGCTGGCCATATGCCCACACCTTGATGATCACCATGTTCGACACCGTGAGCAAAGAGAATCTGCATTCCAACACAGATTCCAATCGTTGGACGAGCTTTTGCAAGGCGCTCTCTCACCAATTGATCACCACGAACAGATTTCAACCCTTGCATACATGCGCCGAAGGCACCGACTCCAGGAACAACTAGCCCTTCGGCTTCAAGTGCTACCTCATAATCTGAAGTCAGTACGACATCTTTTCCAGCACGTTCAAAGGCGCGAAGTGCTGAACGAAGATTTCCGGAACCGTAATCAAGAATTGCAATCAACTACAAGGTGCCCTTTGTTGAAGGAATGCCTGCGGTGCGCCCATCAATGGCAACGGCATCACGCAAGGCGCGAGCAACTGCCTTAAATTGAGCTTCAAAGACGTGGTGAGCATTGCGGCCTTCCAGAACACGGACATGAAGAGCGATTCGTGCCTCAGCAACAATCGACTCCCAAATGTGGCGACCGAGCGTTGTATCAAAGGTTCCGATCAACTCAACGATCTCAGGCTGGCGGTGAATGAGATAAGGACGACCGGAGAGATCGACAGCTGCTTGCACGAGAACTTCATCGAGAGGAACCATCGCATCGCCGAAGCGACGGATGCCTGCCTTATCGCCGAGCGCTTCACGCAGCGCCTGACCAAATGCCAGCGAGGTATCTTCAACAGTGTGGTGTGAATCGACATCGATATCGCCCGTTGTCTTGATGGTCAGGTTAAAGCCTGAGTGCTTACCGAGCTGAGACATCATGTGATCGAAGAATGGAACACCTGTATCGACTGAGATTTCGCCGGTTCCATCGAGTGTGAGGTCGACGAGGACGCTAGATTCCTTAGTAGTGCGTTCTACGCGTGCATGTCTCATGGGGGTCTCCATTACTTATCTTGTGATGTAGTTTTTAATCTGGATTCATTAATGATCTTGGTAAGAGCCTGGATAAAGAGGGTATTTTCGGCCTCGCTGCCGATAGTCACTCGCAAGTAGCCTGATAATCCCACATCGCGAATGAGGACCCCTGCATCCAAGAGTGATTTCCAGAGAGTTGGCGCCGGAATATCAAATCCTGAGAATAGGAGGAAGTTGGCCTTACTAGGAATTACATCCAGACCGAGCGCCTTCAACTCACCCTCCACCCAGGTGCGATTGGCAACTAAAGCTGCAACATTTCCAAGGAGCTCATCTCGATATTCAAGGGCAACCTCTGCTGCAACCTGAGTCAATGTGCTCAAGTGATATGGCAAGCGAACCAAGAAGAGTGCATCGATGACAGATTTATCTGCAACCAAATATCCGAGGCGGACTCCAGCAAAAGAGAAAGCTTTACTCATGGTGCGAATGACTACGACATTGGGATATTTATCGATCAAGGAAACGGCTGAAATCTCATCAGAGAACTCTGCATAGGCCTCATCGATTACCAATAGTCCAGGCACACTCTCGGCAAGCTCCTCAATCTCATCGATAGTAACTGAACTGCCGGTTGGGTTATTGGGAGTTGTGATGAAGGTTAAAGATGGATTGTTCTGAGCAATCTCCTTCTTGGCAAGATCTATATCAAGTGTGAAGTCTTCGCGACGTCGGCCATCAATCCACGGTGTTTGTGTGACTCGTGCGATAAGTGGGTGCATTGAATATGAAGGAGTAAAACCGATCGCACATTTCTCACCAAAGGCTAGGAAGAGCGACTGGATGATTTCATTACTGCCATTGGCTGCCCAGATGTTCTCTTCTGTAACAGAAGTTCCAGAGAGTCCATTGATGAATTGGGCAAGGCCGGTGCGCAACTTTGTCGCATCCCTATCTGGGTAACGGTTGAGATTACGCGCCGCGCTTTCTACTCGCTTACCAATCGCCTCTGCAAGTTGCGCAGAGAGCGGAAAGGGATTTTCATTTGTATTAAGGACAGCATCTGCTGGTACTTGCGGTGCGCCATAGGGAGAGAGTGGTTGGAGCGCAGTATTGAGTGGAAGCCACTCTGGCCACTGACTCATCGTGACTCAAATCGCGCAGAGATTGCCTCACCGTGGGCAGGAAGATCTTCTGCATTGGCCAAGGTGATGACCGTTGCGGAGATATCGGTAAAGGCACCTTCTGCATACTCAATAAAGTGAAGTCCACGAAGGAAAGATTGAACGGATAATCCGCTGCTATGGCACGCACATCCACCAGTAGGTAAGACGTGATTTGAACCAGCAGAGTAATCACCGAGTGAGACTGGCGAGAAGCGACCGATAAAGACAGCTCCTGCATTACGAATAGATTGAGCATCAACTGCCGCGTTTACAGTCTGAATCTCTAGGTGCTCTGCAGCATATGCATTAACAACATCAAGACCCTGCGCAATAGAGTCAACGAGCACTGCAGCTGATTGAATTCCAGTCAGCGCAGTTCGAATACGATCTGAGTGGCGAGTACTAGCAACTCGCTCCTCAAGTTCTAGCTGCACGGCATCAATCAATTCAGCAGAATCTGTAACGAGTACAGCTGCTGCAATCACATCATGCTCTGCCTGACTAATTAAGTCAGTGGCCACATCTGCTGCGAAAGCACTCTTATCTGCAAGGACTGCAATCTCTGTTGGCCCCGCTTCAGAATCAATTCCGATAATTCCACGAAGTGCTCGTTTTGCAGCCGCTACATAGATATTGCCAGGGCCTGTGACGAGATCGCACTTCGCGGCAACGCCCTCCATGCCATATGCAAAGAGCGCAACTGCTTGTGCGCCACCGATTGCATAGACCTCTGTGATTCCAAGAAGTGCACAGGCGGCAAGAATTGTTGGGTGGGGCAAGCCACCATTTTCCACCTGCGGTGGTGATGCAACAGCGATACTTGGAACTTCAGCAATTTGAGCTGGAATCACATTCATCAGAACAGAGCTTGGATATACGGCGCGGCCGCCTGGAACATAGAGCCCCACGCGATCTACAGGAATCCACTTCTCAGTAACGACTCCCCCATCAACGACAGTGACCTTATGCTCACCACGTCGTTGGGCAGAGTGGACCTTGCGAATACGTTCTGCTGATACCTCGAGCGC
>JAURJS010000024.1 GCA_030832135.1 Candidatus Planktophila sp. | reverse complement strand
GGAGTTGTTCTCGCTCTCGTTGGTCTGGCAGTCAAAGCTGCAGGTATCAATTGGATCAATGCGATTCTGCCTCCAGTTGTCACAGGAACAATCGTCATTGTGATCGGATTCAACCTTGCAGGTGCCGCAAAGGGGAACTTCGTTAAGGATCCGCTCCTTGGAATTATCACCTTGGCTTCTATCGCTCTTATCAGCGCGATCTCAAAAGGCTTCTTAGGAAGAATCAGTATCTTTGCTGGAATCGTTATCGGCTACGTCGTCGCTCTAGTTCAGGGCAATGTTGACACTGATGGAATCACATCAGCTGCTTGGTTCGCTATTCCAACATTTACTACTCCAACCTTCAAGATGAATATCATGATTCTCTTCCTTCCAGTTGTTCTCGTTCTTATTGCAGAGAATGTTGGTCACGTCAAGGCTGTTGCGGCAATGACAGGTAAGGATCTCGATGATCAGATGGGCAGCGCTCTCTTTGCAGATGGAATTGCAACCACGCTTGCCGGAGCTGGTGGAGGTTCAGGAACAACGACTTATGCTGAGAATATCGGCGTAATGGCTGCAACTCGTGTCTACTCAACAGCTGCATATTGGATTGCTGGTGCCGGTGCGATTCTGCTCGGCCTCTCTCCTAAGTTCGGTGCAGTCTTGAGCGCAACACCTGTAGGCGCTCTCGGAGGCGTTGCTGTCGCTCTCTTTGGAATGATTGGAATTCTCGGTGCGCGAATCTGGATTGAGTCGAAGGTTGATTTCTCTAACTCAAATAACTTGATTATCGCCGCATCAGCAATCATCATCGGAATCGCAGATATCTCATGGACAAAGGGTCAGTACACATTTACTGGCATCGTCAATGCAACCTTGGTTGCAGTTCTTGGTTATCAGATTCTTAACGCGGTCTCAAAACTGCGCAAGTAATTCCAAGAAAAGAGAAGTGAACGCTAGGCTCTGCGAGTGATTCCAACACGTTATCCGGAGTACCTCGTAGCGGCGATGATAATCATCCTCGCCCCAGGGCCTAGCGTTCTCTTTGTAATTGCTCGCGCAATTGCATGGGGGCGCGCGACAGCGGTTCTGACCGTTCTGGGAAATGTTTCAGGGTCGTTCGTTCTATCTTCTCTAGTTGCCATCGGTATTGGCCCTGTTCTGCAAAGGTATGAGATCGCATATATCGCGGTGCAATGGGGTGGTGGCCTCTATTTGGTTCATCTTGGTATAGATGCAATTCGCAAACGTGCGGTTCATGCCTCAGATATGACTAGCCAAGGTCCCGTTGGACCCACTCCCCTGCAGTCAATCCGTGATGGCTTCTGGGTAGGAGTGCTCAATCCAAAGGCGATAGTTTTCTTTGCAGCCGTCTTGCCGCAATTTGTTGATATTGAAGGCAATTCGGTAACGCACCAGCTCCTCTTCTTGGGTCTGACCTTCTGCCTCCTCGCCTTCTTCTCTGATGGAGCTTGGGGCCTTCTCGCAGGTTATGCCCGCACCTGGCTCGCTTCGAGCAATCAACGGCTAGAGAAGTTACGCGCTTTTGGCGGAACAATCATGATCATCCTCGGCGTAGCTGTGTTGTATTCCGCAATTGTCGGTGGCTAGCGAGAGAATCAGTCCATGAAGAAACCATCGACTCCTGCCCGTGAATTTATCGCTCCATCAGATCTCACCTTTGGGTTCTCAACCTGTAAGCGCTGCATCTGGATTAAGTATTGGTTCTCCTTTGAGCTGAAGAAAGATTTTCCACTGGTCAAGAGCCTCTCCACATTCCAAGAAGAGTATTTCCGCCGCGCACCGATGCCAGCACTTGATTCATCACTTCCTGCAGGAACTGTGAAGCAGTGGGGTCAATGGGTGAAGTCGAAGAATATTGTCATCAATGGAGTTGAGACTCCTTGGAAGTTGCGCGGCATCTATGACCTCTTGGGCCATTACGACGATGGCACTGTTGGAATCATCGATTGCAAAGTCTCAGATTCAGAGCGTGATAGCGGTGATTTCTACGCCCCTCAACTAGAGGCATATGCATATACCCTTGAAAATCCATTGAGTGGTAAAGCTTTCCAGGTGCAGACTATGGGGCTTCTCATCTGGAAACTTGCTGGCGTTGCACAGACTCGCCCCAATGAATTTGTCTCCAACGAGATGGGCTTTGGCGTGAATCAGGTTTATGTTCCAGTCGAGCGCGATCCTGCTCGGCTCGAAAAACTCTTAGAAGAGTTCATTACCGTCATTGATGGTGATGAGCCTGCAGCGGGCGAGAGCTGCCATGCCTGTAATTACCTCGATGGACGGCTCAAGCTAGAAAATTAGAGAGCTAGAAGGCTAGTTCTTCTCATCCTCATCAGGGCTTGGCTTTGCACCCTTAACGGCATATGTATCGACATACTCTTGACCTGACATCTGCTGAATACGTTTCATAATTGCATCGGCACACTCACGTAAGAAGAGGGCATCACGAGAATCGCCCTCGAAGTACATAGGCTCTCCAAAAGTCATTCCGACTCTCTTCACCTTAGGAATTACTGTTCCTGTCGGCTGAATCTTGTCGGTATTAAACATCGCTACTGGAATTACAGGCGCACCTGATTCGATTGCAAGGCGGGCAATTCCAGTACGCGCCTTATAGAGGCGACCATCTGGCGAACGAGTTCCTTCAGGATAGATACCTAAGCATTTGCCATCAGCCAAGACCTGCAACCCGGTAATGAGTGCAGCCTCACTGCGACGTCCACCTGAACGATCTACCGGCACCTGACCGAGGGCGATAAAGGTGAGCTTCTTAATAAATCCCTTTGGACCTGGACTTGTGAAGTACTCGCTCTTTGCAAGGAAGGTAACTTTTCGTGGAACAACGAGTGGCATAAAGATCGAATCGCTAAAGGAGAGATGGTTTGAAGCGATAATAACCGGACCTGTGGCGGGAACATTTCGTAGACCCTTTACCTTGGGGCGAAAGAGGAGCATCAAGAAAGGAGTCAAGAAGGCTCGCAAGGTGCCATATGGCAGGTTGTTCATGGCGATAATCTAATACAAGGTGCGCCACTGGGTCGAATATGTGCGTGATTTCTAGAGATTAATGCGAACTTATATGAAAGTATTCCAGCATGGCAGATAGAGATGCGCAGGGAGATAGTGACGGAGATAAAGGTGGTGAGCAAGAGCTCATCAACGCCGAGTTTGAAGCAATGGTCTCTGGACTCAACCTTGATCAATCTTCTCCTCGAACATGCCTCGATGAGTTAGAAGCTATTGAAGAGAGCGAATCAGCAGAACTCTATCTGCCTCCTCGCACCAAACGTGGTCTCCACGGAACCTTGAATCACATTAGCGAAACTATTAAAAGTTGGTGGAAGCGACCTAACTCCCAAGATGGGGATGGAGCAATCGTATGAGTACTTTTCGTTGGGGAATTATCGGAACCGGTGGAATCGCACGCGCCTTTGCAGAAGATCTCCCACGCCTTGGCGACCATCAAGTGGTTGCGGTTGGCTCCCGCACTTTAGCGTCGGCTGAGAGTTTTGCTCAACAGTTTTCTGATGTAACTGCCTTCGGAAACTATGAGGAACTTGTGGCAGCAGATGTAGATGCCGTTTATGTGGCGACACCACATCCGATGCATTATGAGAATGCGCTCCTTGCCATGCGCGCGGGCAAACCAGTGCTCTGTGAAAAGGCATTTACCGTGAATGCGAAAGAGGCGCGCGCACTCGTTGCCTATGCACAAGAGAACCGAATTCCATTGATGGAGGCGATGTGGAGCCGCTTCTTACCTCATCTCCAACAAGTCAAGGAGATAATCTCCAATGGAGCACTCGGTGAAATCACAAATATCATCGCCGATCACGGTCAATTTATTCCTTATGAGAGAGCTCCTCGCTTATGGGAGCCAGAGCTTGGTGGTGGCGCTCTCCTAGATCTTGGAATCTATCCACTCACATTGGCGCATCTAATTCTTGGGTCGCCGATATCAATCAACGCGCAGGCAACACTTACTGATAAAAAGGTAGATCTCAATACGTCGATGATTCTCCGTTATGCAAGTGGAGCGCACGCACTTCTCTCCTGCACCATGGCATCTCGCGGCAGCGTCAGTGCGATGATTGTTGGCGATAAGGCTCGCATTGAAATTGATGGATCTTTCTACGCCCCAACATCATTTAGAGTCATCACGCGAGATGGTGAAATCACTGAGTATCCAAAGAGCTATGAAGGGCATGGACTTCGCGAGGAGGCCGCTGAATTTGCTCGCGTTGTTCGCGCTGGTGAGATTGAATCTCCGCTCATGACCCATGCAACTTCGATTGAGCTGATGGGGATGATGGATCAGATTCGCGCTCAGATCGGCGTAAGCTACCCCAGCGAATAAGCGTTGGTCTTTCTCGTAGTGAAAGAGTTAAGCGCGAGCTAAATCAGCTGCTCCCACAAGCCCTGCCTCGTTTCCAAGAGTTGCGGCGATAATCTCTGGATAGGGATGCTTGCCGGCAAATGGCATATAGCGCTCCATTGCAGCCCGAGTAGGTGCAAGGAGAATCTCTCCAGCATCGACAACTCCCCCGCCAATGACAACGCACTCTGGGTCAAGAATGACTGAAAGCGATGCAATCCCAGCACCTAACCATTGCCCTGTGGTGTTGAAGGCTGAGATCGCTACCTGATCTCCATCACGAGCTGCATCTGTAATTGCTCGCCCAGTAAGACCTTCAAGAGTTCCATCGCCACGCGATAGAAGGTTGCGCGCTAAATCTGGACTTGCTGCAATCGCCTCACGTGCGTGGCGTAGTAGAGCATTACCTGATGCATATTGTTCGAAGCAACCACGAGCACCGCATCCGCAGAGATGTCCCTCTGGAAGAACGCGGAGGTGGCCAATCTCTGCTGCAACGCCAAAGGCACCGCGGAGTAATTGACCGTTAACAATAATTCCACCACCGACACCTGTGCCAACAGTGACCATCAACATATTCTCTTTGCCTTTACCGGCTCCGAATGTTCGCTCACCCCATGCCGCTGCATTGGCGTCGTTTTCAAGGACTACTGGAAGATTGATTAGCGCTGTCAACTCTGCATCTAACTGCACACCGTTCCATCCAGCAATGTTGGGTGTGGCAAGCATCGTCTTTCTATCCGATGAGACAAAACCTGCAGCCGAGAGTCCAACTGCACTTACCGGGTACTGTGCGGAGAGCTCGAGCGCCACATCAGCGATCGTCTGGGTGAGCGCGCTTCCACCTTCACGAGGTGTATCCCTGCGAGAAGTTGTAAGAACTTCACCATCCTTTGTGACAACGCCACCGAGAACTTTAGTTCCGCCAACATCAATGCCGATTGTGTAAGTCATTATTCGAACTGGGCCTGCAGCTCTTTGAGAGCTTGATCGATAGTCGTCTTCTCGGTCTTTGAAATCATCATCCGTGGAACGGGAAGTGAGAGCTCCACACCCAACTCGTATGTAACGAGGGTGGTATCTCGATCAACGGCCTTAAGGGTGTACTTGCCATCCATCGCCGTCATGAGATCGGCATCATCGAGGGAGAAGGAGATCTCCTGAGGAGCTTTGCTCCAATCGTAGGAGAGCGTTGCCCGATCCTTCATTACTCCGGCATCGATTGAGACATCGGCTTTGGTGGCGCGACCTTGCGCATCGCTCTCGGTTACCTCAACCTTTTTAATTGATGAGAGCCACTCTGGATAGCCTGCGATGGCAGAGAGCTTCGCCGCCACCGCTTCGAGGGGGGCGCTTACTTCGACTGTGGATGTGCTTGATTCTGACATGACACGAAGGCTACCAACCCTTTCCTTTTTATACCTCCTCCCGCTAGCGTTAGCGCCATGAATGAAATCACTACTCCAGCCCTCGTCCCTGCCGCTTCTGAAGGCAATCTAACCAACCTCATCGCTGAGCGCGCTTGGTTCGAGCCAGAGCGCATCACGATGTCACGTCCACTGGGCGATGGATGGCAACCATTGACTGCGCGTGAGGTCGAGAGCGATATCCGTGCAGCTGCCAAAGGTTTGATTGCAGCTGGAGTTCATGCAGGTGATCGTGTGGCCATCATGGCTCGCACTCGATACGAGTGGACCGTACTTGATTTCGCCACCTGGTTTGCTGGAGCTGTAGTTGTTCCAATTTATGAAACTTCATCTGCAGAACAGGTCGATTGGATTCTCAACGACTCTGGAGCGGTGGGGCTGATTGTCGAAACACCTGCCCTCCGTGAACTTGTTGCACCAGTACTGCCTGCTCATACTCGTCACATCTGGACAATGACTGAAGATGTTCTCGATGTACTTCGCAGTGCAGGAGCGCATATCTCTGATGGAGAGATTGATAATCGTCGCAAGACGCTCTCACCTGATTCACTTGCAACTTTGATTTACACATCAGGAACAACTGGTAAGCCAAAGGGCGTGCAACTCACACATGGAAACTTCCTCGCTGAGTGCGGAAATGTTGTGCAGGGTGCAGCAGATCTCTTCCTCAAGCCTGGCGGATCAACGCTCCTCTTCCTTCCAGTAGCGCACGTCTTTGGACGTATGGTGCAGATTGGTGCAATTACTGCAGGGCTCCACCTTGCTCACTGTGCCGATGTTCAGACACGTCTGCTTCCAGATCTAGCTTCCTTTAAGCCAACATTCGTTCTTGCTGTGCCACGTATCTTCGAAAAGGTCTATAACGGTGCAGAGGCTAAGGCAGAAGCTGCTGGTAAGGGAAAGATCTTCCGCAAGGCAGCAGAAGTAGCTATCGCATACTCAGAGAATATTGACGCGAAGAAATTTAAGCCGGCTCTCGCTCTCAAGCACAAGCTCTTCGACATTCTTCTCTACTCCAAGATTCGCCACACACTCGGCGGTCGCGTAGAGGCAGCTATTTCAGGTGGTGCACCGCTTGGTGTTCGCCTCGGCCACTTCTATCGTGGCGCCGGTATCACCATCCTTGAAGGCTATGGACTGACTGAGACAACTGCTGGAGCGACACTTAACTTAAGTACAGCTCTCCGCGTTGGATCAGTCGGACAGCCAATTCCAGGAACATCGATCAAGATTGCAGATGATGGCGAAGTTCTTATCGCCGGTCCTATCGTAATGCGTGGATATTGGCAGAACGATGCAGCCAACCAAGAGGTCTTCGATGGCAAGTGGTTTAGATCAGGAGACCTTGGTCGCCTCGATGACGATGGCTTCCTCTACATCACAGGACGTAAGAAGGAGTTGATTGTTACCGCAGGTGGCAAGAACGTTGCACCGGCTGTCCTAGAAGATCGCCTCCGCGCTCATCCACTTGTCAGTCAATGTATGGTCGTTGGCGATAACCAGCCATTTATCGCAGCGCTCGTCACCATTGATCCAGAGATGATTAAGGGCTGGATTGCTGCAAATAATAAGACTGGCGCAACAGTTGCAACCCTCGTCAATGACCCAGATCTCCATGCTGTCATTCAGACAGCTGTTGATGAGGCGAACAAGGCGGTATCTAAGGCTGAATCGATTCGCAAGTTTGCAATCCTTGCTGAGGATTTCACTATCGCAGGCGGTCAGCTCACCGCAAAGCTCTCAGTTAAGCGCCATGTTGTAGCTCAGCAATATGCAGAGACTATCACCGCTCTCTATACAAAAGAGTAGTAACGCACTTTCTACCCTCTAGGGCTTCCTCTCTTGAAATAGAGATGTGGAGCCCTAGAGACTTTTTACCCTATGCAATCTCTCTATGTTGGAAGATCGATGAGCGGTGCAGAACTCTCCCCTGCTCCCTCGCGTCAGGTATCAACCCTTCGTGCTGCTCTCGCACTCATTCGCACTGAGAGATTTGATCTCTTCATCGTAGAACGCGAGCTCGATGATGGTGATGGGTTAGTTCTAGCGCCCACGATCCGGCGAATTCATCCCTACGCATTCTCCATACTCATTACTGCGCCTCACGGATGGGCTACTCATGAAGCAGCACAACAACTTGGTTTCTCTGAGGTGATCGACGCTGAGAGCGCAGCCGATGAAATCAACTCACTCGTTGAGAAGCTCCTCAAACAGCAAGGTGGGCAGATATCAAAGCGAGATAAACCAACTATAGGAATTCACCTTCTCTCACTGAGAGAGCGAGAGATATTGATCGATCTTGCAACTGGGGCCACAACGCAAGAGATAGCCCGCAAGCGCCATAACTCAGAAGCTACGATTAAGAGCCATCTCACATCTATCTATCGCAAGTTAGGCGTGCGAAATCGGGTGGAGGCTATCTCGAAGATCAGAGGTAATTAATCTCTAATGGAAAAGGGCGTTAAAGCGAGCAGACCAGTGTCGCCACTCCCACTCATCGATAATCCATTGACGACCTCGCTTACCCATCGCCTTGGCTCGATCTGGATCTGCAAGGAGCGCATTGACGGCGGCAGCGACAGCTGCTGGGTCGAGACCATCAACTGAGAAACCGGTCTCACCTTCGAGAACTGCATCGGGTGCTCCTCCAGAGAGACCTCCCACAACAGGAAGTTCACATGCACTCGCTTCAAGATAAACGATTCCCAAACCTTCAACTTCAAGCCCTGCTAGTCGAGATCTACTCGGCATCGCAAATATTTCACCCACAGAGATAAATCGCGGAAGCTCTGAGTATTGAACACGACCGACAAAGGAGATATGTGAAAGGACGCCTAATTGAATCGCTCTCTTATGGATATATTCCAAGTGAGGTCCGACGCCAACAAATAAGAGGTGAGCATCGGGATACTGCTTGAGAATGAGTGGGAGTGATTCAACGAGAGTGTCTTGCCCTTTGCGATGCACGAGTCGCCCAACGCTTACAATTACTCGCTTATCTTCTAGATCTAGTTCACGTTTTAATTCGTGCGCTGTTGCATCAGGTGCAAAATGTTCGGTATCTATGCCTGGCGCGATTCTCACCATTGCCGCCACATCTGAATCTCTCAGTGAGGCAGAGATTGCATTTCTTGTGAAGTCACCGAGATATGTCAGCGTATCTACGCCGCTTCCGATTCTCTTCATCGCCCATCTGAATGGCCAGAGCTTTGACCACCAAACTTCGTGGCCGTGAGTGAGAGCGACAATTTTCTTCACACCGGCTCGACGTAAAGAGTGTGAGAGCAATCCAAGTGGGGCCGCTGCGCCAAAGAAGGCTTTCTCAATTCCTCTCTCCCGAATTAAGGATTGAAGCGAGCGAGAGACGCGTAAGGATGGAAGGAGAACATTGCTCTTATCGCGGATGACTTCAACGCCAAAATCTCTTAACCACTTCTGGTCATACTCGTGAGTGTCGCCCTGTTGAGATGTATAGACGATTATGGAGCCGGCTTGAGCTCGTTCGATAAGGCCAATGATGAAGGTTTCAATCCCGCCGGCACGTGGCCCGAAGTCATTGGTGATACAGAGAATCTTTTTCGTTTCAGACATATATTTTTCAGACGCTAGAAGCGACGGACTGCAACTAATCTCTTAGAACCAAGAGATGAAGCAGATGCGATCTTTACTCGGGATCCAGAACGTGGGGCGTGAACCATCTTTCCGCCACCGATATAGATTCCCACATGTGAGACTGGGCGTCCGAAGAAGACTAAGTCTCCTGGCTTCTTCTGATTGAAAGGTACAGATTTACCCATGCGAGATTGGGCAGCTGATGAGTGCGGAAGGTTGACGCCTGCGGTCTGGTAGGCGCGCATCGTAAGTCCAGAGCAATCCCAATATGTCATTCCGTCGGCGCCGAATACGTAGCGATCGCCAATCTGTTTAAAGGCAAATTTAATGGCGAGTCCCGCTCTACCGGAGACTCCACCAAGTGACTTTGCCTGCGCGAGAGAACTCTTCTGATCGGCATCTTCTTGCTCTTGCGCAAGACGTGCAAGACGCTCACGATCTTCTTTCTTTAATTTAGCGAGAATCGCCTCAGCTTTCTTCAACTTCTGTTGCGCTACGGCGCTCTGTTGGGCAAGCTTCTTCTGAAGAACCTTCACTTGAGCCAAGCGATCTGAGACGGTGAGTGAGGTGGCATTGAGCTTCTGCGTCGCGCTCTGATACTTCTTCAATTGAATCGACTTCTGACGAGTGATTGACTCCAGCGAACCTGCTGAGCTGAGATAGAGGGTTGGATCGCTAGAGAAGAGAAGTTCAAGGCTCTGGCTGAGCGAACCAGATTTATATTGATTGACCGCGATGACTCCAAGGTTGCGCGATATCGAATCAACATTCTTACCTTGAATTGCCGCTTGGGCTTGAATGCCTGAGAGGCTTCGCTGGAGAGCCGCTAATTTAACCTTCGCCTCTTGCGCCCCTTCAGCGGCAGCAGTTGCCTGATCCTGGAGATCGTTGACCTGCGCCTGAATCTGAGCCAAGGTTGGGGCGGCTTGAGCCTGCGGTGGAATCACCCAGGCAAGGGCGCAGACCGCCAGAACCGCCACTCCGCGAATACGCATCTGGCAAGGCTAACCAAGTAAAAGGCGCATTCTCAACTTAAAGACCTCACTTGAGCCTGAAAATATGGTGTGAATCTCCCTCTATGCGGGGATATTCTTCTCGAAATGACAGTTATCGCATCCCTAGTGGTCGGATCCAATGGGGCTACCTCACTCGATGGGCGCTCCCACGGCCTCTCGACCGCGCCAGATCGTGCCCGATTTCTCCAGAGGCATCGAGGCGCCGCTGCCTTCATCATCGGCAAGAAGAGCGCCGCGATTGAAAGTTATGCAAGAAGCAGCGTTCCTATCTTTATCTTCACTCGTTCGACCAAACGGCTAGAGCTCCCCCATCCCTTAATGCAGCAGGTAACAGTCGATAGAAATCTCGCTGAGATTACTCAATTGATCGACCTGCGAATCGATGGAGAGATTTTTGTCGAAGCGGGAGTTAGCCTGCTGAGCGCACTCATCGATGTTGGCGTTATCGAGATCCTTGAGCTCTCCATCTGCCCAATCGAAGGAGATGGTGACTTCATCAATATTGATGAGCTACTATCGAAATTCGATATAACAAGCGATCTTGACGTTGATGGCACGCGATTACTGGAGTGCAGATATAAGCGCGACTCCGCCGACAGCTAAGACGATTCCAAGGTATTGGACTTTATGTAATCTCTCGTGAAGAAATGCATAGGCAAGAATCGCGGTGGCGATTGGATAGAGCGAACCAAGAACCATTGCAATCGAAACCAATCCCTTGGTAGTTGCAACACCCAGCAAGAGATTGGCAGAGAAATCAGCGATGCCGATGGCTGCTAGAAGTGGAATGTCACTCTTTGTCGCTCCTCCTAAACTTCCGATCTTAATAAAGAAGCCAAGGCTGATAAAAAACGTTGTTGCGCGCATCGTGGTCATAGTTAGAAGAGAGCTCTCTTGAGAGCCGATTGCCATGAATGTGAGCGCTGAACCAAAACCGAGAGCTGCGCCGAGGGCGAGAAGAACAGGACGCAGCGGTAATCCTTGCGTCACCTCCGGACCGCTTGCTAAGAATCCACCGATGATTGCTGCAATCACGCCCATCATGACAGGCGTTGAAAGTTCATCTCCCTTAATGAAGAGTGCGAAGAAGAGCGGTATGAGAACGCTCAATGAACTGATCGGTGAAACAACTCCCATGCGTCCCGTTGAGAGTCCGGCATAGAGACAGAGCAGGCCGGCATAACCGCATAATCCGGCGAGAGCGCCATTGAGGAAGTAGCCATTGGAATCGAGATCCGGTGCAAACCAGCCGCCAGAGACGAGAATGAGAGCGATACCAAAGAGCAGCCCAAAGGCTTGATTGATTCCAAGAACCACCATCGTGGGAAGTCGCTTGCTGAGATTTCCTGCATGGTAATCAGCGCTTCCCCAGAGGAGGCTTGAAAGGAGGGCTAAGAGGGTTGCCATCTGCGCACACTATCCAATCCAAGCCCTACCTCCCAGCATTATGGCTATTTCAACTTTAGAATCGACCAGTGAATTCACGAACATCTTTCTCATTCGATTCGATGATCAATATCATCCGTGAATTCACCCCTCGCGCAGAGATTGAGTTGGAAGAGGTTCCAGCTCCGCAGAAATTAGCGCAGTACTCCTTCGCCTTCACTGCAGATGTCAGCAACGGCCAGATTGGTGATCAGGAAGATGATTTAGCCTCTGGACGATTTGTTATTTTGCATGAGCCTGGCGGACAGGACACCTGGGAGGGTGAGTACCGCTGCGTAACCTTTATGCGCGCAACAGTTGATTCCGATATGCAGGCCGATCCACTCCTTCCTGAAGTTGGCTGGAACTGGCTCCTTGATTCATTACAGGAGGCAGATGCACTCTATAGCGCACCATCTGGAACTGTCACTCGAGTTTCTAGCGCTTCATTTGGAAAGCTATCTTCTCGCCATGATGAATCTGAGATTGAGATTCGCGCTTCATGGTCTCCAATTCTGACAACGCCAGAGGAATTGATTCCACATGTTCAGGCATGGTGCAACTTCATCAGTGAAGTTGCTGGACTTCAACCAATAGCTGAGGGTGTGGCACCAATTAACTCTGCACGACGTCGTGGCTGAACTCCTCACTGCGCCCTATGAAGGGCTTCCTGATTTAATCTCCACTCCAGAGCAATTTGAAAATATGTTGGAGCAACTCGCTGATGGCACCGGCCCTTTCGCAGTTGATGCCGAACGCGCATCGGGATATCGATATAGCTCTCGCGCCTATCTCATTCAAATTAAGCGCACCAACGGTGGATTGCATCTCATCGATCCCATTCCATTCGGCATTGGAAGTACTTACTTCGCGCGTCTGAATGATCTATGGCAGAACGAAGAAGTTATCTTGCATGCAAGTACGCAAGATCTCCCATGTCTACGTGAAGTAGGTTTAAATCCAAGCCATCTCTTTGATACTGAACTTGCCGGACGTTTAATTGGATTACCTCGTGTTGGCTTGGGTGCTCTCGTCGAATCACTTCTCGATATTGGATTGGCGAAGGAACACTCGGCTCAAGATTGGTCGGTTCGACCACTGCCAGAAGATTGGCTCAATTACGCAGCCCTTGATGTTGAGCTCCTGGTTGAGCTTCGGAATGAGATTGAGAAGTTGCTCATCGAGAAGAAGAAGTTGAAGTGGGCTGAGCAAGAGTTTGCGACAATTCTCACCGCTGCCCCTGCTCCAAAGCGGATAGATCCATGGCGGCGCACCTCAGGAATGCATAAGGTGAGAAAGCGGAGTCAGCTGGCTGTGGTGAAATCGCTTTGGGAGTCACGCGATGATCTCGCCGCTCATTTAGATATCTCCCCCGGTCGCATCCTCTCAGACCTTGCAATCTCAACGATTGCTCTTGCTAGCGGGACATCACCTCTTGCCACTAAACGAGATCTTGAGAAGGTCCTACGCCCGATCGGTCTTCGAGCGCGATGGTTTGAAAATACTCCTCGATGGCTCAAGGCGATTGAGAGCGCACTCGCTCTCACAGAGGATCAATGTCCAGATACTCGGAGCAAGAGCGAGGCGCTGCCTCCCATCAAGATTTGGCGTGAGCGCTTTCCAGAGAAGTTCATCCCTCTCTCCCATGCTCGTTTTCAGATGTCACTTACGGCCGAAGAGCTTGAACTTCCTGTTGAAAATCTCCTCACGCCGGAGCTTCTCCGCCAGATATGCTGGCAATTGCCCGAGCCTGATCAGGTCGCATCACTCCTGACCTCAATGGGCGCCCGCCAATGGCAGGTTGATATCGCAGCTCCCATCTTGATCGATGCCCTCTCTCAGAGTGAGCCGCTAGAGGTGGCCGAACCAGAAGAGGCATCTGCGGCAGATCCTGCCGTCGATTCTGCGAGATAACCTCTGCTCTGATCTCCCCTGAAAAAAAGGGCTCTACCTCATAGCCATTTGGGCTACCGACGAGTAACCTAAAAGCCTCACCACCGCTTAGCTATAGGAGCCCTTGATGTCGCGCAGAGTCGTACTCGTTGATGCAGTCCGTACCCCATTTGGAAAGTCTGGAGGCGCCTTTGTAAATACTCGCGCCGATGACCTCCTCATTCGAGCGATGCGTGGACTGATTGAGCGCAATCCACAACTGCCGCTCGATCAGATCGATGATGTAGCTATCGCTGCCGCAACTCAGACTGGCGACCAGGGAATGAATATCGGTCGCAGCGCATCTCTCTTAGCAGGATTACCTAACACGGTTCCTGGTTACTCAGTTGATCGCTGGTGCGCTGGTGCGCTTACTGCAACAACAACAGTTGCGGGGCAGATTGCGATGGGTGCAATTGATTTAGCGCTTGCAGGTGGTGTTGAACATATGGGTAACCATCCGATGGGTGAATTGATGGATCCCAATCCACGTT
>JAURJS010000110.1 GCA_030832135.1 Candidatus Planktophila sp. | reverse complement strand
AGACGCGCTCCCTTACATGCAGGACATGGAGTCTCACGCATATAGGCCTCGTACTTCTCGCGACTGTAATCTGAGTCTGTCTCAGAGTGGCGACGATGGATAAAGGGAATAACACCTTCAAATCCAGTTGAGTAATTACGGACGCGACCATAACGATTCTTATACTTCACATGAACTTCGTAATCGAAGCCATTTATGATCGCTTCTTTCGCCTTGACAGAGAGTTTCTTCCACGGCGTTTCGAGCTTGAACTTGAGTTCACCTGCCAGCGCATCTAGTAAGCGGAGGAAGTATTCAGATGATTGCCCGCCGGCCCATGGTGCGATTGCACCTTCTTCAATTGAGATTGAGTCATCGGGAATGATGAGTTCTTCATCAACTTCTAGCTTGGTTCCAATACCGGAGCAATCTGGGCATGCGCCAAATGGTGAGTTAAATGAGAATGAGCGAGGTTCAAGTTCTTCAAAGGAGAGATTGCAATCATGGCAGGCAAGGTGCTCACTAAAGGTGCGCTCTTTCTCCGCCCCCTTCGCATCAACAAAATCTAGGATTACTAAACCGCTAGCTAGCTTGAGAGCGGTCTCGATTGAATCGGTAAGGCGCGACTTGCTCTCTTCCTTAGCGGTCAGGCGATCAACGACTACTTCGATGGTGTGCTTCTCTTGCTTCTTTAGCTTAGGTGGCTCTGAAAGCTGAATCGTCTCGCCATCGACGCGAGCTCGTGAATATCCCTGAGTAACAAGATCGCTGAAGAGATCTACAAACTCACCCTTTCGCTCGCGAACTACAGGTGCGAGAACTTGAAACTTAGTTGTAGCTGGCATTGTGAGAATCTGATCGACGATCTGCTGTGGAGATTGGCGCGAGACCGCCTTGCCGCAACTTGGGCAATGTGGTCGACCAGCACGTGCAAAGAGAAGTCTGAGGTAGTCATAGACCTCAGTAATTGTTCCAACCGTTGAACGAGGGTTGCGGTTCGTTGATTTCTGATCGATCGAGACGGCAGGTGATAAACCTTCGATGAAGTCAACATCAGGCTTATCCATCTGGCCTAAGAACTGTCGGGCATATGCTGAGAGCGACTCCACGTAACGACGTTGTCCCTCAGCGAAGATTGTGTCGAAGGCGAGAGATGACTTTCCAGAACCTGAGAGACCGGTAAAGACGATGAGGGCATCTCGTGGGAGTTCGAGTGAGACATCCTTCAAATTATGTTCACGAGCACCGCGTACAACGAGTTTCTCGATACTCATTCTTTAATGACCTGCCTCATCCATAGATCGAAGTTCACGCTTGAGCTCTTTAATCTCATCTCGTAGTCGACCTGCGAGTTCGAATTGAAGCTCATCGGCAGCGCCACGCATCTGCTCGGTGAGGGAGCCTATCAACGAGGCGAGTTCTTGGCGCGCTAGAGAGCCCTTGCCTCGTTCGACAAATGGAACCGTGCCCTTAGCGCCCTTGATTCCGGCAATAAGTTCATCGGTATCGTCGCTTTCACGGGCAATCATGTCGGTGATATCTGCGATCTTCTTTCGAAGTGGTTGAGGGTCAACGCCTCGCTCGAGGTTATATGCCACCTGCTTTGCTCGGCGGCGATTGGTCTCATCAATCGCCTTCTCCATCGATGCAGTGATGTTATCGGCATACATATGGACCTCACCCGAAACATTTCGGGCAGCACGTCCAATTGTCTGAATGAGGGATGTTGCAGAGCGAAGGAAGCCCTCTTTATCGGCATCGAGAATCGCCACGAGCGAGACCTCTGGTAGATCAAGGCCCTCTCGCAGGAGGTTGATACCAATCAGAACGTCATAGTCTCCAGAGCGAAGTTCACGTAAAAGTTCAACACGTCTCAAGGTATCAACTTCTGAATGAAGGTAGCGAACTCGAACTCCACGCTCTTGCAAATAATCAGTGAGATCTTCTGACATCTTCTTCGTCAGCGTTGTCACAAGGACGCGTTCATTACGCTCGGCTCTGATATTGATCTCTTCAAGGAGATCATCAATCTGTCCCTTAATCGGCTTAATCACAATCTTTGGATCGATGAGTCCGGTTGGGCGAATCACCTGCTCAACAACATCACCATCGACCTTAGCCATCTCATACTTACCTGGCGTTGCAGAGAGATAGACGGTCTGCCCTACTCGTTCTTGGAACTCTGGCCACTTCAGTGGTCGGTTATCGAGCGCACTTGGAAGACGGAAACCATGCTCCACCAATGTCCGCTTTCGTGATGCATCACCCTCAAACATCGCACCAATCTGTGGCACGGTCACATGGCTCTCATCGATGACAAGGAGGAAATCCTCAGGGAAGTAATCGAGGAGACAGTTAGGTGCAGAGCCAGGCTCGCGACCATCGAGATGGCGAGAGTAGTTTTCAATACCAGAGCAGAATCCCAACTGCTCCATCATCTCTAAATCAAATGTGGTTCGCATCCGTAACCGCTGCTCTTCCAGCAACTTGTTCTGCTTCTTAAAGGTGTTGAGCTGAATCTGCAATTCATCCTGGATATCGCTCATCGCCCGCTTCATAGTCTCAGGGCCCGCTGCATAGTGAGTTGCAGGGAAGATATACATCTCTTCCTCATCACGAACAATCTCGCCTGTGAGTGGATTGAGAGTTGTAATCTTCTCAATCTCATCACCGAACATCTCAATACGAATTGCCAGCTCTTCATACATCGGAATGATTTCGACGGTGTCTCCTCGAACACGGAATGTTCCACGCTCGAATGCGACATCATTTCTCTTATATTGAACATCTACGAAGCGACGCAATAGAGCGTTGCGTTCAATCTCATCACCGACTTTGAGATGGATCATTCGATCGATGTATTCCTGTGGCGTGCCGAGTCCGTAAATACAAGAGACTGTGGCGACAACAATCACATCACGACGGGTGAGAAGTGAGTTGGTCGCTGAGTGGCGCAGACGCTCGACCTCATCATTAACGCTGGAATCTTTCTCAATGAAGGTATCTGTCTGTGGGACATATGCCTCAGGCTGGTAATAGTCGTAGTAAGAGACGAAGTACTCAACAGCATTATTGGGCAATAACTCCCGAAACTCATTTGCCAATTGGGCAGCCAAGGTCTTATTGGGAGCTAGGACCAAGGTAGGGCGCTGAAGCTTTTCTACCAACCAGGCGGTCGTTGCGGATTTACCGGTACCGGTTGCGCCGAGAAGGACGACATCCTTCTCCCCCGCATTTATCCGCCGGGTAATCTCCTCAATCGCAGCAGGTTGGTCTCCGGCCGGAACGTAATCACTGATTACTCGAAAAGGAGCGACCTTTCGCTGCACTTCACTAACGGGACGCATTAAGTTCGCTCTCCCAAATCCGTGCACACTCTGCAAAGAGCTCTGCTCGATCACCATCGTTGATAATTACTCGATCTGCGACAGCTTCACGTTCTGCTTGCGAGGCTTGTGCTGCGATGCGACGTTCGGCCTCATCCTCATCCATGCCGCGCTCAAAGAGGCGATCAAGGCGATTTTCAATATCTGACTCAACGGTGATGATGTAATCAAACTTCTCCGCAGCTCCTGTCTCAACGAGAAGCGGTATTTCATAGACCAGAACATCACCTGGACTGAGGCTCTTAATTCTCTGCGCAAGCGCCTCTTGAACTCGTGGATGAATAATCGCTTCAAGTTTCTTGCGCTTATCTGCATCCTTAAAGACAATCTTTCCCAGCTTCTGGCGATCGATATCTCCATCGGTGAGAATCTTCGCCGAGAATTCGGCAATGACTTCATCAAATCCTGATGAGCCAGGTTCGATTGCAGCTCGAGCTAATTGATCAGCATCGATGGTAAGCGCGCCAAGTTGAGCGAACATATTGGCGACGGTGCTCTTGCCGGCACCAATTCCACCGGTAAGCCCAACGATTAACATGGCGCAACCTTACCGAGAAGAATGAGAAAAGCCCCCCGAAGTGAATCGGAGGGCTTTTCTCGGTGAAGATTATTCAGCTGGAGTTGATGCAGCCTCTGCTGCCTGTGCTTCAGCCTTCTGCTTCTTATGAGCGAGGAAGCGAGTCTGAGCTTCAGCGTACTGACGCTCCCACTCTTCGCGCTGTGCTTCGAAGCCTGGCTTCCACTCCTGTGAATCAGGATCAAAGCCTTCTGGGTAGATGAAGTTTCCATCTGCATCGTAGCGAGCAGCCATTCCGTACTGTGTT
>JAURJS010000109.1 GCA_030832135.1 Candidatus Planktophila sp. | reverse complement strand
TGCTTACTTCTTAGTTTGTTGCGTCGTAGTTTGCAAAGTTCTTTGCAAGGATAGCTGCAGCTGCATCAAGTGTTGCACCTGCATCCTTACCCTTTGTAAAGATATCTGTGTAAACGCCACCAAGAACGTCGTACCAGTTAGATCCACCTGTCTTGTTATCAAGAGCTGGTGAAACCTGTGGTGTTCCTGTTGCAGCAGCGCGACCAACAGCGAGTGTCTGAGCATCAGTCACCTTTGCATTTGCAGTCTTGCTTGCTGGTGGACGCTTTGAGAGCTGGCTCATAGCGAGCTGGCCTTCAGTTGAAGCGAACCACTGTGTTACGAGCTTACGTGCGCCAAGGTCAGAACCGTGTGCCTTTGCATATGTTGTTACATAAGCACCTGAGTAGTTAACCCACTGAGCACCCTTTGTTGAAGCTGTAAGACCTGGTGTTGCACCAATGCCGTACTTAACTCCAGCCTTTGTGATTCCATCGAAGTTCCAAGCGCCTGTGATACCGAAAGGAATCTTTCCAGCCTTGAATGCATCGCCGCAGCCATCCCACTGGAAGAAGCCGTTGCTCTTACCTGAAGAATCGAGGAGGTACTTCTCAACATTTGACTTAAATGCTGAAGAGTTTAGAAGGACCTTGCTGTAGTTAGCGTTTGAACCCTTTGAAGCCCATGCGCCGCCACCGAGAGCTGTAAGAACAGCGTGTGATCCCCATGTGCCTTCAAATGCACAGATACCACCGGTGAGACCCTTTGAGGTCTTGTTAGCCTTGTAGTAATCAACCATCTCAGCGAATGTTGCTGGAGCAGTTGCACCGAATAGACCTGTGTTCCAAATAAAGCCAGTTGTATCAACGTCTAGTGGTACTCCGTAGATTCCACCCTTATATGACATTGATGCAAGACCCGCAGTTGGGATCTCTGTCTTCACTGTTGATGAAGGAATGATGCGTGAGAGCTTTCCTGACTTTGCGCCAGCTGAAGCCATTGATGCAGGACCTGTAAGAACATCTGGTCCACCTGCTGCAGTTGACTTGTCCCATGCGCTCTGAAGTGCATCGAGTGAAGAGAAGAACTTAACTTCAATCTTGTATCCCGGTGCGATTGTTGTGTTGCCGTTGATCAACTTTTCAAGCTGTGGGCCACGCTGTTCGTCAGCCCATACAACGATTGTGCGGCTTGCTGCCTGTGCTGGTGCACCGACAACTGCTGAAGCCGCGAGTGCTGCAGCTGCGAGAACGCTAGCTACGCCATAACGCTTTTTCATGTATTCCTCCAAGGAATTTCAGGCAGGCGATCAGGGTGAACGCCTCCTAGTGGGGCAATTTCACCTTATTTGCCCCTCTTTGGCAACGAAAACGGCGGTCAGAAACGATAAAGGGAGCCTATAAATAGGCTCCCTTTATGAAATCGTTATACAAGTTGCTGTCAATGCGCTTTTACTTGTGAAGCTGCTCCACTGTTGCATCCCAACCTGTTACATCCTCTGGCTTACGTGGACCCTTACCAACATAGCGAGCTGAAGGACGGATCAAGCGACCCGTGCGCTTCTGCTCGAGGATATGCGCTGACCAACCTGCAGTGCGTGCTGCAGTGAACATAGATGTAAAGAGTGGTGCTGGAACTTCTGCGAAGTCCAAGATGATCGCCGCCCAGAACTCAACGTTTGTCTCTAGTACGCGATCTGGTTGGCGCTCACGAAGTTCCTTCAGCGCTGCCTGCTCGAGAGCTTCAGCAACTGCGTAACGTGGTGCATTAAGTTCTTTAGCTGTGCGACGAAGTGTGCGAGCGCGTGGATCTTCTGCGCGATAGACGCGGTGTCCGAATCCCATCAAGCGCTCCTTGCGATCTAGAAGTCCCTTGACATAAGCCTCTGCATTACCTGACTTCTCAACTTCCTCAATCATGTGAAGTACGCGAGATGGAGCGCCACCGTGAAGTGGGCCTGACATAGCGCCGATAGCACCTGATAGCGCTGCCGCAACATCTGCACCTGTTGATGCGATTACGCGTGATGTAAATGTTGATGCATTCATTCCATGCTCTGCAGCTGATACAAAGTATGCATCGATTGCACGTACGTGAAGTGGATCAGGCTCTCCGCGCCAACGAATCATCATGCGCTCAACAACTGTATGTGCCTTATCAATCTCTGATTCAGGAACTGGAGCTGCAACGATTCCGCGAGCAGCTTGAGCAAGGTAAGAAAGAACCATGACAGATGCGCGTGCAAGGTTGCTACGTGCCTCTACATCATCAATATCAAGAAGTGGCTTAAAGCCCCATGCTGGTGCGAGCATTGCGATCGCTGACTGCACATCTACACGGACATCACCTGAGTGAACAGGCAGAGGGAATGGCTCAGCGTTAGGAAGACCTGGGTTGAACTCATCATCGACGAGAAGTCCCCATACATTTCCAAATGAGACGCGACCTACGAGATCTTCAATATCAACGCCGCGGTAACGAAGGGCGCTACCTTCCTTATCAGGCTCTGCAATCTCTGACTCGAATGCAATGACGCCTTCTAGACCTGGCTTGAAATCATCGGACATTTTTAGCTCCCCGCTCGTTTCCTCTACATCTGAGGGTAAATCTCTGGGCAATTCTGCACCCGCCGGAGGGGTCTTGGCGACCAAAGGGCTGTGGGATGCACTCATAGCGAAAGTGAGGTTCGATACATCCATGAGCATAGAGCGCCCAGATGAGACCGCCCGCAGGGCCCAGACCTTGAAGGATATCTCGGCGATGCGCCGCTCCTATGGGGTGGATGGAATTACCGACCTAGGTGCAGATCCCATCGCAGCATTTACTACTTGGCTCCATGAGGCAGCCGATAATGAATTTATCGTTGAAGCAAATGCGATGGTGCTCTCCACACTCGGTAGCGCATCCGATGGATCAGATGCCATCACTACTCGCACTGTTTTACTTAAAGATATTAGCGAAGGTGGATTTACCTTCTTTACAAATTACAACTCCCGCAAATCTCAAGCTATTGGAGTGCATTCGCAGGTGACTCTCCTCTTTCCTTGGTATGCAATGGAGCGACAGGTCTCTATCAGTGGATTTGCATCACAGATTGATCGCATCGAATCGGAGAGCTACTTCGCAACGCGACCTTGGTCATCACAGATTGGGGCATGGGCCTCAGCCCAATCATCACCACTTGCATCCCGTGAAGAGTTGGAGCAGCGTTATCTCGGTGCTGCAGAGAAGTGGCCTGAGGGCTCAACAGTTCCCTGCCCACCTCACTGGGGTGGCTACCGCGTACTACCAACAAGTATCGAGTTCTGGCAGGGACGCTACTCACGCCTACATGACCGTATTCGCTATGAGCGAGAGAACACTGACTCCCATTGGGAGATAAATAGGTACTACCCATAGAATTGCCCCATGAGCGCAGAGATTATTATTCCAGCAGATATCAAGCCACGTGATGGACGTTTTGGTGCCGGACCTTCCAAGGTTCGCCCAGAGGCACTTCAATCGTTAATCGCATCTGGAAACTCAGTCATCGGAACATCGCACCGACAGAAGCCGGTGAAGAACGTTGTGAAGAGCGTCCGCGAAGGTCTCTCATCTCTCTTTAACTTGCCTGAAGGATATGAAGTCATCCTCGGCAATGGTGGATCAACAGCGTTCTGGGATATCGCAACATCAGGTTTGATTGAAAACCGCTCACAGCACTTGGTTTTCGGTGAATTCTCATCAAAGTTTGCAGCAGCTGCTAAAGAGGCTCCATTCCTTGGTGAGCCATCTGTCATTAAGTCAGAGCCAGGCACCCACCCACTTCCAGTTGCTGAAGAGGGCATCGATGTCTATGCCCTGACACATAACGAGACTTCAACAGGCGTTGCTATGCCTATCAAGCGCCCAGCCGGAACAGATGGAGCTCTTGTATTAGTTGATGCAACATCGGCAGCTGGCGGTCTCCATGTTGATGCAAAAGAGTTTGATGCTTATTACTTTGCACCGCAGAAGTCATTTGCATCTGATGGCGGCCTCTGGCTCTCATTGATGAGCCCAGCTGCAATCGAACGCGCAGAGAAGATCAAGGCATCAGGTCGATGGATTCCAGCATTCTTTGATCTCAGTATTGCAATCGAAAACTCACGACTTGATCAGACATATAACACTCCAGCTCTCATCACATTGATGTTGCTTGAAAACCAAGTCAAGTGGATGAATGAGAATGGTGGACTTAAGTTCACAACAGAGCGCACCGCAGATTCAGCATCCCGTCTCTATGGTTGGGCTGAGAAGACCAGCTACACAACTCCTTTTGTTGTAGATGCTGCGCAGCGTTCAAATGTCATTGGAACAATCAACTTCGATGATGCAATTGATGCAACAAAGGTTGCTGCTGCCCTTCGTGCCAATGGAATTGTTGATACCGAGCCTTACCGCAAG
>JAURJS010000108.1 GCA_030832135.1 Candidatus Planktophila sp. | reverse complement strand
TGGATGCGGACTGCAACGGGGCGACGCTTAGGAGTCTCCCGCGGTGTTGTCATAAAGCCCTTTGGATCAGCCATTTGCCGCAACCTCCATTACATAGTGATCTACTGGAAGACCTTCATCTGTTGCTCGCTTCATCGCACCAAGAACGCGTGCATAGTCGCGAGGCATGATCAATGAGAAGCGCGACAGCGAAGCATCCCAATCTGCAAGAAGTTCTTGCGCAACTACTGAACCGGTCTCCTTTGCAAATTCAGAGACAGCTGATTGGAGTCGCTCCTTCTCATCTGCAGGAATTGCCAGCACATCGACCATCTCGCCATTGACGAGGGCCGCATTGAGGTCGAGAACGAATGCACGACCGCCTGACATACCTGCGGCAATGTTGCGTCCTGTGCGACCAAGGATTACCACGGTGCCACCAGTCATATATTCAAGAGCGTGATCTCCCACGCCTTCAACGACAGCAGTTGCGCCTGAGTTACGAACGCAGAAGCGCTCTCCCACAAGTCCGCGGATAAAGATCTCACCTGATGTTGCACCGTAGCCGATGACATTTCCAGCGATGACATTGTCATGTGATGGGAATGTTGCCTTCTCATCAGGACGGAGTACTACGCGTCCACCGGAGATTCCCTTTCCAACATAGTCATTGGAGTCACCGAAGAGACGGATCACCATTCCACGTGGAGTAAATGCTCCAAGTGATTGGCCAGCAGATCCACGAAGAGTGATATCGATTGTGCCGGCTGGAAGTCCTTCAGCTCCATACTTGCGAGTGATCTCTGCACCCAACATCGTTCCCACGGTGCGGTTGACGTTACGCACTGGAAGATCGATAGATACCTTCTCCCCCTTAGTCAGTGCAGGAGCAGCCTTCTCAATCAAGGTGTTATCGAGCGCTGCTGCAAGCCCATGATCCTGGGTTGTTGTGCAGTAGAGAGAAGATGGAACATCTGGACGGGTAAGAAGTGGTGAGAGATCAAGGCCTGCAGCCTTCCAGTGATCCACTGCCTTTCTTGTCTCAAGATATTCAACATGGCCGATTGCTTCTTGCATCGTGCGGAAGCCAAGAGATGCCAAGAGCTCACGAACTTCTTCAGCGATATATTCGAAGAATGTCTCCACGAATTCAGGCTTTCCAGTAAAGCGTGCACGTAGCTCTGGGTTCTGAGTTGCAACTCCCACCGGACATGTATCCAGGTGACAGACGCGCATCATGATGCAACCAGAGACGACGAGTGGAGCGGTGGCAAAGCCATACTCCTCTGCGCCAAGAAGAGCTGCGATAACAACATCGCGCCCCGTCTTGAGCTGACCATCTGCCTGAACCACGATGCGATCACGTAATCCATTGAGAAGAAGTGTCTGCTGTGTCTCAGCCAAACCGAGCTCCCATGGAGCGCCAGCGTGCTTGAGTGAAGTCAAAGGCGAAGCACCTGTGCCACCATCATGGCCTGAGATAAGAACAACATCTGCATGTGCCTTTGATACACCTGCTGCAACTGTTCCAACACCAACTTCTGCAACAAGCTTGACGTGAACACGTGCATCTTTATTTGCATTCTTAAGGTCGTGGATTAACTGTGCCAGATCTTCAATTGAGTAGATATCGTGATGTGGAGGTGGTGAAATCAAGCCCACGCCAGGAGTGGAGTAACGTGCCTTTGCTACCCATGGATAGACCTTGTAACCAGGAAGCTGTCCACCTTCTCCAGGCTTTGCCCCTTGCGCAATCTTGATCTGAATATCATCAGCGTTAACAAGATAATTACTTGTCACACCGAAGCGACCTGATGCAACCTGCTTGATAGAAGAGCGCTTGGAATCTCCATTTGCCATTCTGATAAAGCGCTCTGGATCTTCGCCACCTTCACCGGTATTGGACTTTGCGCCAAGACGGTTCATTGCGATTGCAAGAGTTTCATGCACTTCCTGAGAGACAGATCCGTAAGACATCGCACCAGTTGAGAAGCGCTTAACAATCTCTGAGATTGGCTCAACTTCACTGATATCGATTGGTGTTCGCTCTTTAAACTCAAATAGTCCACGAAGTGTCATCAGCGCCTTGCTCTGATCATTGACCTTCGTTGTGTATCGCTTAAAGATGTCGTAACGCTTATTACGTGTTGAGTGCTGAAGCGCGAAAACAGTCTCTGGATTGAAGAGGTGTGGCTCGCCATCGCGGCGCCACTGATACTCGCCACCGACTGCAAGCTTCTTCGCACCTGGGATTTCGCCTCCAGGTGGATATGCCAAGAAGTGACGCTTGATGGTCTCTTCTGCAATCACATCGAGGCTGACTCCACCCAGACGTGATGTTGTTCCAACGAAGAACTCATCGACTACATCTTGTGCAATACCAATTGCCTCGAAGACTTGAGCGCCGGTGTAAGACGAGATGGTTGAGATACCCATCTTCGACATCACCTTAAGAACGCCCTTGCCGAGCGCCTTGATTGTGTTGCGAACCGCCTTCTCTGGTGAGATGCCGGTGATGACTCCTTGGCGAACGAGATCTTCAGCCGATTCCATCACCAGGTATGGGTTAACAGCAGCTGCGCCATAGCCGACGAGAAGTGCCACATGGTGAACTTCGCGGACATCTCCTGCTTCAACAATAAGACCAACCTGAGTACGTGTCTTCTCACGAATAAGGTGGTGGTGAACGGCAGCTGTGAGAAGCAATGAAGGAATTGGGCAATCCTCGGCATCGCCATCGCGATCTGAGAGGACGATGACATGTGCGCCATCTTTAATTGCCTGTGAAACTTCCAATTTGATCTCTTCCAAGCGTTGGCGAAGAGTGTTGCCATCGCCGGTAACCGGGAATAGACCGCGAACAACATGGGCGGCAAGTTCTGGATACTCATCATCAACGTTGATGTTGATGATCTTCGCCAATTCATCATTATCGATTACTGGGAAGGCGAGCGAAATCTGCTTACATGAATCAGGACCTGGATCGAGCAAGTTGTGCTCAGGGCCAATTGATCCACCAAGGCTGGTCACTAACTCTTCGCGAATTGCATCGAGCGGTGGGTTGGTGACCTGAGCAAATAACTGACTGAAGTAATCGAAGAGTAAACGTGGCTTATTGGAGAGAGCTGCAATTGGCGAATCGCTACCCATTGAGCCAAGAGCCTCTCCCCCGGACTTAGCCATCGGAGCGATAATGATCTTGAGCTCTTCCTCTGTATATCCAAATGCCTTCTGTCGACGGACAACGGATTTATGTGGATAGATGATGTGTTCACGTGATGGAAGTTCTGAGAGCTTAACCATTCCATCTGCTAGCCACTTTCCATAAGGAGCTGCATCGGCGAGTGAATCTTTAATCTCATCATCTTCAATGATGCGCCCTGACTCAATATCAACCAAGAACATCTTGCCTGGTTGCAAACGACCCTTGCGGACAATCTTCTCTGCTGGGAAATCAAGAACGCCGACCTCTGATGCAAGTACTACCAAACCATCATCTGTTACCCAGTAACGAGAAGGGCGAAGTCCATTGCGATCGAGAACTGCACCAACCTGATGTCCATTTGTAAAGGTCACACATGCAGGACCATCCCATGGCTCCATCATCGATGCGTGGAATGCGTAGAAATCACGACGCTTCTGCGACATCGTTGCGTGGTTCTCCCACGCCTCAGGAATCATCATCAAAACAGAGTGCGGAAGTGAACGACCACCGAGGTAGAGAAGCTCGAGAACTTCATCAAATGAGGCAGAGTCTGAGCCCGACATCTCAACGATTGGGAAGATGCGATCGAGATCTTCACCGAAGTACTCACTCTTCAGAAGTGATTCGCGAGCACGCATCCAGTTGCGGTTTCCCTTAACGGTATTGATTTCACCGTTATGGGCGATATAGCGATATGGGTGGGCAAGTGGCCATGAAGGGAATGTATTGGTAGAAAAACGTGAGTGAACGAGGGCAAGTGGTGAGACCACGCGCTCATCACTGAGATCAGGGAAGAATTCCTCTAGCTGACCCGTTGTAAGCATTCCCTTATAAACAATGGTCTGGGATGACAATGATGGGAAGTAGAGATCGAGTGAGTGCTCTGCGCGCTTTCGCAGACAGAAGACTTTGCGATCGAGAGCAAGTCCAGATTCACCCTTTGCGCCTGCGATAAATACCTGTTGGAAATCTGGCATCACAGAGAGCGCAGTCTTTCCTAGTGACGATGAATTAATCGGAAGTGCGCGCCATCCGAGAACGATGAGCCCTTCTTCAATTGCTAGCTTTTCAATCTCGCCCTTGAGATCTTTTCCAGCGCCGGATTCATCGCGCGCGATAAAGGCAACACCTGTTGCATAGGAACCTTCAGCGGGAAGTGTGAAAGAAACTTCAGCGCGATAGAAGGCATCAGGAACGCGAATCAAAATACCTGCGCCATCACCTGAATCTGGCTCAGCTCCAGATGCACCGCGGTGCTCTAGGTTGCGAAGAGCTGTGAGCGCCTTTGCCACAATCTCATGTGTTGCAACTTTATTGAGGGTAGCGACCATTGCAACGCCGCAGGCATCGTGCTCATTTGCAGGATCGTAGAGACCCTGTGCAGCTGGATAGTTCGATTGAAGTGCCATCGTATTCGTCTTCCTTCACGCTAAAACTGACGCGGGGACGACGATGGCCCGTGTTAAGAGCGAAAGGGTAGCAACCAGAGGCGGGCGATGACTACTTTTATGAGAGTTTTCGAGTCACTCATTGAGCCTATTTAGGCGGTGGCGATGTGGAAGATTTGACCGATTCCAGCGGTAATGGCCATACCGAGGCAGCCACCGATAAGGACGCGCAGCGTTGGGATGACGACCTTAGAGCCGGCGATCTTTGCTCCGACAGCCCCTGCAGCCGCTAGCCCCACCACTGTGAACCCGACGATGGAGGCTGTGATGGAGCCGACCGTTGGTGCGAATGCGCCCAAGAATGGAATGAGGCCACCGATAGTAAATGAGAGAGCCGATGCCACCGATGCCTGAAGGGGGCGAGCCTTGCTATGAGGATGGTGGCCGAGCTCATCACGAAGGTGAGCGTTGAGGGCATCCTTTTCAGAGAGTTGGATTGCAACTTGTCGTGCAAGATCTTCATCGAGGCCACGATCTCGATAAATTTCAACAAGTTCTTCTAGCTCGCCTTCAGGATCGATACGAAGGTGTTCAATCTCAAGGAGGCGGTCAGATTCTTCGATATCAGTCTGTGATGCAACCGAGATATATTCACCAACAGCCATCGAAAGTGCGCCGGCGGCAATACCTGCAACACCGGTTGAAATAATAATTGTCTGAGCGTTATCGAAGGATGCACTTGCGGCAGCAACACCGACCATCAGCGATGCGGTGGAGACCAATCCATCATTGACACCGAGAACTCCAGCGCGAAGCCAGCCAGCGCGGTTGGCCTTATGTTGGCGATTGCGAATATGTACATCTTCCAGACCCATATTGCTACCTTATCGCGTGCTGGTTGAAAACTTGCGGAATGCCACCAGCGCGCTGAGCCCCACCATAATCGAGACAAAGACATTGACGCGAATACCGAGGATGAGATTCGCCTCATCGATACGAATTAATTCAAATGCGAGGCGTCCAAGACAGTAGGTGGCGATGTAGAGAGCGAAGGTCTGGCCGCCCTTGAGCTTGCCCCCCACTCCAATCAGAGCCACACCGATTGCCGCGCACCAAAGAGATTCATAGAGGAAGGTTGGATGGAAGGTGAGAAATTCCTTAAACTCTTCAGGCCTTGCCCATCGCGGAATCTCAAGCGCCCACGGTAGATCTGTGGGGCCTCCAAATAACTCTGCATTAAACCAATTTCCCCAACGGCCAATTGCCTGGGCAAAGACGATGCCTGGAGCGATAGCATCAAGGAAGAATCTAAAGCTAGGAAGCTCTCGCGAGCGGGCTAGATATCTATATGCAACAAATGCACCGAGTGCGCCGAGGGAGATAGCGCCCCAAATTCCTAAACCACCTTGCCAGATCTTCAATATATCTTCCGGGCGACCATCGCCTCCGAAGAATTTCTCAGGTGTTGTGACAACGTGATAGAGGCGTCCACCTAAAACTCCAGCAGGAACGGCGACTATTGCAACATCGCTGACAATGCCGCGTGCATCTGGGTAGGAAGCGAGGAATCGTCTATTTCCCAGCCAGATGGCAAGTGCAACACCAGTCATGATGCAGAGCGCATAGATGTGCACCGCAAAAGGCCCAATTTCAACTACGGATATCTCCGGAGTTGGAATGGAGGTGCGCATATTAACCGCGCTCTACAGCTGCTTTAAATTTATCTGCGCTGAAGTATTCGCTATTGCGATCGATCTGCTTGCCGTTGACAAAGACTGTAGGAGTTGAGTTAACACCTGCCTTTGATCCAGCCTCAGCAACCTTGGCGACCCATCCCTCATACTTCATATCTTTCACGCAGCTCTTAAATGAATCGCTGGTGATGCCAGATGCCTCACCGATTGCAATCAGACGCTCATCAGACCACTCACCAGAGTTCTCAGCTCCTGGTTGATTGGCATAGAGACCGAGGTGGAAATCAACAAACTTATTTTCATCATTAGAGCATGCCGCTGCATTTGCAGCACGAACAGACTCAGTGCCTAGGAAGGAGAGGATGTTGAACCGGACGGCAGCCTTCTTCTCTGTGATAAGTGAGTTGATGTATTCACCGTTGAGAGCTTCAAATTGCTGACAGATTGGACATTGGAAATCTTCATAGATATCTACAACCGGAAGGGTCTTATCTTCGGTATTGAAAGAGATCGCATAACCATTCTCTGCTGAGACGGTTGCAGGTATCTCCTGTGAGACAGGCTTGTTCTTCGAAAGAACTGTTGGAACAACCATGATTGAAGCAACTGCCACCACTACTCCAATGACGAGATAGCGGGTGAAGTTATCTTTTCCACCCTGAGGTGCCTTTTTCTGTGACATGGATTTTCCTCTTTCGATTACAGAACTTCTGGAGATGAGATTGGGGTAAATATAAGGGCTATTGGCCTCGAACGCCCAGTGCAAGCTCGCGCGCCAACTCTGTGACTTTTATGAGACCTTCGTCGATAGTCGGAGCATCGAGAATCGCCTTCACGAATGCTGAGCCAACGATGACGCCATCGGCATATGCGGCAACTCCACGAGCTTGTTCACGTGTAGAGACGCCAAGACCGACTGCAACAGGCAGATCAGTTGTTGTTCGAATGCGAGCAACCAACCCTTCCGCACCTGTTGAGATTGATGCGCGGGCACCAGTAACCCCCATGATGCTCGCTGCATAAACAAAACCGCCGCATTGAGCCGTGACCTTTGCCAAGCGATCATCAGAGGTACTTAGCGCAACGACATAGATCGGATTAATCGCTGACTCCTCCGCGGCGGAGAGCCATTCACCAGACTCTTCGATGGTGATATCTGGATGAATCACGCCAGATCCACCACGTGCTGCGATTGCATCGGCAAACTTCTTCACACCATACTTCTCGATTGGATTCCAATATGTCATCACAACAGATGGAACTCCAGCATTGACTGCAACTTCGAGCGCATCGAGCACATCGCCGGCAGTCGTTCCGTTATTGAGGGCTGTGACCGCAGCTTCTTGGATTGTTGGACCATCCATCACAGGATCGCTATAGGGAAATCCAATCTCAATCGCATCGACTCCCCCATCAACAAATGCCTGAATTACTCGATGGCAATCTTTAACTGTGGGAAATCCGGCAGGGATATATGCAATCAGCGCTGCGCGCTTTTCTTCGCGCATTCTTAAGAAGAGATTATCGAGTGGAGTGCTCATTCTTATCTACCCCTACTGACCATCGAGTGGGATGCCGAAGTACTGGGCAGCTGTCTGCACATCTTTATCACCACGACCAGAGAGATTGATCAAGATAATCGCATCTGGACCGAGCTCCTTACCGACCTTCATTGCGCCAGCAAGAGCATGCGCGGTCTCAATCGCAGGGATGATTCCTTCACTCTTACAAAGGATTGAGAATGCTTCCATCGCCTCTTTATCGGTGATGGCGCGATATTCGGCGCGACCGATGTCGTGAAGATATGCATGCTCTGGGCCAACGCCTGGATAATCAAGACCTGCTGAAATCGAATGTGATTCAACTGTCTGCCCATT
>JAURJS010000107.1 GCA_030832135.1 Candidatus Planktophila sp. | reverse complement strand
GGATCATCATCTGATCTTCTAGAGTCAATGGGTATCAAGTCTGATGCTCCACTCTGTATGACATGTGGTGTGAAGATGCGTATGTCAGGTGCATGCTTCGTATGCGAAGGTTGCGGCAACACATCAGGTTGCAGCTAATACTTATCCAACCCCGTTAAAGAACCCCGTCTGATATTCAGGCGGGGTTCTTTATTTACTTAAAGTAGTTTGAACTTTTAACGAAGCCTCATTGAATTTAGAATAGATGTAAGAGTAGCCTTTGCAATGAAAGAACCGCCCTTGAAGTTGATTCTCATCAACTCCAAGAACGGCTCGATCACTCCCTGTGTTAGGAAGTATCTGAACGCCCGTCGTTGTCGCGACGGGCGTTCCTAATTTCTATCGCTAGAAGTATTAGTTTGCCTATCACTGAAACCAACGTGAGCCATTCGATTACATTCATAACACCTCCCTTCTCTACTCTGCTGGCAGGTGCCGCAGAGAGATTCAGGTTTCACATGAGTGACGGATCCGAATATGAGAAGTGAGCGGGAGCAAGAGGCACGATAGATTTTTTATTCCAGTGAAAATGAAGTGATTTCCTTGGCTGTGGAGGAATCCGGTGGTTCAATTTCTACTATGAGCCAATCACCAGTCGAGAGCTTCGGCGTCTTCACCATCCCAGAGTCCAAGCGCACAGCAAAAGCTACGAGCATCATCCCCGTCTTCCTTGGATCTAATATGGCGCTCTCTGTCATGGTCTTCGGATGGCTTTCGATTCTCTATGGCCTTAGCTGGTGGCAATCGGTCTCAGCGATCCTCGTCGGCACAATCGTTGCCGCTCTCTTCGTCTCATCATCTGCTCTTCTAGGATGGACGGGAGCTACGAATAACTCAGTTGCATCTGGTGCGATCTTTGGTGTGCGCGGGAGATTAATTGCATCTTTCGTCGGACTCTTGCTCTGCATTCAATATGTTGCACTGACAATTTGGACCGGGGGAGAGATCATCACTTCCGGCTGGGCGCGCCTTTCCAGCGGTAAGGTCACAGATGCCTTGCTGGTATTTGGCTATCTCGCCATTGCAACTGCAACTGTCGCCTTTGCCATCCTTGGTTATCGATATTTGGTAAAGCTCAATAACTTTATTGTCTATGCGATGTATGCACTCGCCATCCTCTCAATCTTTGCCTTAAGTGGATCCTTTGATTTCAACTATGCCGGTGCGCCAGATATGTATGCACTAGGCGCCTTCTGGCCAACCTGGTTCTTAGCGGTGCTTACTTGTGGTGCAGCAGGTCCAGTCTCATTGGTAACTCAAACTGGTGACTGGACGCGCTATGTCACATCGGCCACTTCGAAGATGGCAATCGTGCGCAGCTCATTTATTGCAATGTCGGTAGGTCTTGCTGTGCCAACGCTCTTTGGAGCATTTGTCGCAGTAGCGGCCTTTGATGAGGAGTCATTTGTTGCCGGCTATGTTGCAGGAGCGCCTTCGTGGTTATTGATCCCACTTCTCCTTATCGGCTTTATCGGTTCGCTCGGTCAAGGTTCGGTAAACCTCTACTCCATGGGCCTTGATATGGATGCAATCCTGCCTCGCCTGACACGTCTGCAATCGACTCTTCTCGTCTCAGCGATTGCAACCGCCTTGGTATTTCTCGGCAAGTTTGTCTATGACGCAGAGGCAGCTGTTACCAATGCATGCCTCTTCCTCACCGCTCTCGGCACTGCCTGGATTGCAATTGCGCTATCGGGATATATCCGGATGGGAGGAACTTTCCATAAGGAAGATCTCCAGGTATTTAATCAACGTCGCAATGGTGGCATCTACTGGTATCAAGGTGGCTGGAATATCAAGGCGACCATCGCCTGGCTTGTCGGCAGTATCTGTGGCGTGATGGGAATCTCCAGCGTTGATTACACAGGCCCTATCGCCAACGCCCTTGGTGGGGTCGATGTCAGCGTTGTCGCCCCGGCAGTGGTGGGAGTTCTCCTCTACTGGCTCCTCGATCGCAGCCCGGTTCGCGCCTAATTCGGTGAATATCGAGATAGGTAATATCCTTACATCATTGTTATCGGGGTCGATGTAATTTCGAACCGGCGGTTATAGTCCGCGACCCGCACACAGCCAGTGTGCGGTTGACTCAGTGAAACTCTGGGACCGACGGTTAAAGTCCGGATGAGAGATAACGATGAAGTTTAGCGCAGCCATTGTGGGCTCTGCTGACCTTTGCCTTTGCTTACCCCGATAACTCGTGCAACAACAAACGAGATCGGGAGGCGCTGATGAATATCAACGATGCATATTCGCACCTTGCCCTCCTCTCCGCTGCCACTTTGGGCAGAACCGCTCCCAATCCCAATGTCTCTGCTGCGATCTATAGCTCCAATGGCGAACTGATCGCCGATGGAGCACATGACCGCACCCTCTCATCCGATCACGCTGAAGTTCTCGCGTTGAAGAAGGCAGGAAGTACAGCGCGCGGTGCCACGATTGTCGTTTCGCTTGAGCCATGCAATCACACCGGTGCTACAGGGCCATGTGTGGATGCCATTATTGAGGCAGGAATTTCAAAGGTGATTTATGCAGTTAAAGATCCCAATCCGATAGCTGCAGGTGGCGCTGACCGTTTAGAGAGCGCAGGAATCGACATTGAATTTATGGCAAGCCCGGAGTTGGAAGATATTCAAGGTGCTTGGTTACATCGCATCACAACCGGTCGCCCATACTTTATCTGGAAGGTTGCAACAACCCTTGATGGTCGCATTGCAGCACGTGATGGCTCATCCCAGTGGATCTCATCAGAGCAATCACGAGAAGATGTTCAAGTTCTGCGCTCCCAATCAGATGCAATTCTTATTGGCACCGGAACTGCTCTTGCCGATAATCCAACGCTTCGCCCACGTGTTGAAGGGGCGATATCACCGATTCGAATTGTGATGGGTGGGCGTGATGTCCCTGCTGATTTCAATCTGAATGATGGCAAGAGCCAGACCATCTTTTTAAAGAGCCACTCGGTAGAAGATCTCTTGAAGGCTCTGGATTACATCCCGGTCAACCAAGTTCTTGTTGAGGCAGGTCCACGACTGGGAAGTGCGCTGATGGCCGCCGGTGTGATTGATGAGGTTCTTCTCTATCAAGCACCAATAGTTTTAGGTGAAGGTAAGAGCTGGCTTGAAGGAATTGGAGTCTCGACTATCTCTGATGCTCGCCGCCTCTCATTGATTTCTACGCAAGCGATAGGCCCTGATATTAAATCCCGATATAGAGTGGAGAAGCGCTGATGTTTACAGGTTTAGTTGCCGAGCTCGGCAAAGTCACAGCAATTACCCGCGGTGAGAGTTCATCGGTTCTTACAGTGCTAGCACCTGCCCTCACGCCAGAGCTATCTATCGGCGACTCGATCGCAGTCAACGGCACCTGTTTAACAGCTACCTCATTGACCGCAGACTCATTTACAGCCGATGTCATGGTGCAGACCTTATCTCTGACATCGCTCGGCAAACTTGAAGTGGGCTCGGCTGTTAACCTCGAACTTGCAGCACAGATGGATATGCGGATGGGTGGCCATATCGTTCAAGGTCATGTCGATGGAGTTGCAACCGTTATCTCTCGCACGCCAGGTGAGAAGTGGGAGCAGTTCATCATTGAGGTTCCAGCTGATCTCTCACGTTATATCGTCAATCAAGGTTCAATCTGTGTCGATGGCGTCTCACTGACTGTCGGTGAGATCAATGACTCGAATAACCAGGTAACGCTCTGGTTGATTCCAGAGACGCTGGCAAAGACCAATCTCTCGCTCAAGGCAGCGGGGGATATCGTCAATATCGAGGTAGATATCTTGGCCAAGTATGTTGAACGATTGATTTCAAAGGGCGGCAATCGCTGATGAGTATCCAGAGCGCTCTAGAAGACTTTAAGGCAGGAAAGTTTCTTATCGTCACCGATGATGAATCTCGTGAGAATGAGGGAGACCTCATTATCTTGGCAGAGAAGGTCACAGCCGAACAGACCGCCTTTATGGTCCGTTACACAACTGGAATCCTCTGCGTCGCAATAGATAAGAAGACTGCGCGCCGCCTTGAACTTCCTATGATGTATGAGAGCAATCAAGATCGTCGCAAGACCGCCTTCACCGTCTCTGTTGATTTTGCAGAAGGTGTGAGCACTGGCGTGAGCGCCATTGAGCGCACCAAGACCATCAATGCACTGGCAGAAGGAAATGCGAGAGCGGATCAATTTGTTCGCCCCGGACATATCTTCCCTCTGATTGCCAATGATGGCGGCCTCTCCGTAAGAGGTGGACATACAGAAGCTGGCCTTGCCCTCACACAATTAGTTGGAGCATCACCGGCGGCGCTTCTTTCTGAGATTGTCAATGAAGATGGATCTATGGCACGTGGAGATGATCTTCGTGCATTTGCGGCAGAGCACCAGATTCAAACCATCACGATTGAAGAGCTGACGCAGTATTGGGAGGCGAACTACAAATCTTCAATTGAAAAGGTCGCTCTCAACTGGAGCGCAGTGCAGTTACCTGAAGGCGCATGGGAGCTTGCAACCTATCCAGCGTTGAAGGCACGCGATCATGTGATTGCTCGCTTTGGCCAGGGTGGTAAGAGCCCACTGATACGCGTTCATTCCGAGTGCTTCACTGGAGATGTTCTAGGATCGCTGCGCTGTGATTGTGGCGAGCAGTTGGCCCTTTCGAAGAAGATGATTGCAGAACATGGCTTTGGTTACATCATCTATATCCGTGACCATGAAGGTCGTGGTGTTGGCTTAGCTGAAAAGCTCAAGGCCTATCAGCTACAAGATCAGGGCCTCGATACCGTTGAGGCGAATGTGAAGCTTGGTCATCCAATTGATGCGCGTGATTGGAGCGATGTCATTGAGATCCTTCACTCACTCGATATCAATGAGCTCACACTTCTTACCAATAATCCAGAGAAGGTGGCAGCGTTGAAAACAGCTGGATTTGCAGTCACCCAACGCAACCTGGCAGCTGAGATTCATGAATTTAATCGTCACTACATAGAGACAAAGCGAGCAAAGCTCGGACACGAAAGAGGTAATGCATAATGGCCGGACACGCACCTGAGATCGCAATCAAGAAGCACCCTAAGGCGAAGGTTGCAATTATCTCCTCGTCATGGCATCCCGAGCTCTGTGGTGATCTCATCGCTGGAGCAAAGCGAGCATTAAATGCTGCCGAGGTTCAAGAGATTGAGGTCATCTTTGTCCCTGGTTCTTTCGAGATTCCACTTGCCGCACAACGCGCCTTTGAATCAGGCTTTGATGCAGTTGTTGCAGTGGGGCTAGTTCTAAAGGGCGAGACGCCGCACTTTGATTATGTCTGCCAAGGTGTCACACAGGGTGTGATTGATGTTCAGCTGAAGTTTTCAAAGCCAATCGGTTACGGTGTATTGATGTGTAATGACCTTGATCAAGCGATTGCACGTTCAGGTGTTCCTGGAAGTAAAGAAGATAAGGGTTATGACGCAGCTATCGCTGCACTGGCTTTTCTATAGAAGCCCAGCAAAGGCACAAGTTTCTCTCAGCCAGGACTCGGGGGCTCTCCAGCACGTTGGGGCATAGTACGAAGTGCAGGCGGCGAGAAGCTAAATAAGCTCCTTTAGCACCGGCGAATCGTAGGAAAGATGATGAGAAAGTCAGCAATCGCACTAGTAATGGCGGCAGGACTTATTGCAGGTGTCGCACCAGCAGAGGCAGCAACTGCCCCAACACGACCAACAGCGGCGCAGAAGCTTCAACTCCAGTATCTTGTTGAAGAAGAGAAGTTGGCGCGAGATGTATATGCATACTTGGCCGCGAATGTGACATCTCAGAAGTTTTCAAACATCGTAAAGTCAGAGCAGACCCACATGGATAATATTTCAGCGCTGCTGAAGAAGTACAACTACTTCAATCCAACAACGACTCGAGCACCTGGAGTCTTTAGAGATGTCGAACTTCAGAAGCTCTACAACGATCTGATTGCCAAGGGTTCAGTGGGAGTAGCAGAGGCATTTGCCGTAGGAGTTGCCATCGAAGAGCTTGATATCGCAGATATTAAGAAGATGGCGGCCAACCCAGCACCTGCTGATGTAAAGCTCGCTTGGGATCTCTTACTTAAGGGTTCGATTAATCACTTGGCAGCATTTAGCCGCTAATTGTTTTAAATGTAGCGCCCCGTCTCAGATTGAGGCGGGGCTCTTTTATTTATGCAACAAGTAGCGAACGCTTAGAAAGCCCCATCCAGAATCCTTCAATCAAGGTCTCTGGTGCAGTATCAATATCGTTTCCGGCTCCGAGGGCTACGAAGAGCGGTGTGAAGTGCTCAACGGTGGGATGCGCGTACTGCACGGCAGGTGCTAAATCTTTATAGGCAGCTAATGAATCAATATCGCCTTGTGCAAGTCTTTCTGCCGCCCAAGTATCAAACTCTGACGACCATCCTGGCGCTGTGGCATCGATAGACCAATCGCGGATAAAGGGAAGTCCGTGAGTCATAAAGCCAGAACCGATAATAAGAACGCCTTCATCGCGCAGTGGGGCAAGGCGGCGGCCGATTTCAATTAATTTTCCAGGATCAGAAGTTGGCATCGACATCTGCAATACCGGAATGTCATGATCTGGATACATCACGCGAAGTGGAACCCATGCGCCGTGATCGAGGCCGCGATTTGATTGATGGAGCGGATCTGACTTTGGCATCATCGATGTGATGCGAGCTGCTAGCGCTGTGGCATCTGGTGTCTCATATGTCATCTCATAGAACTTCTGGGCAAAGCCACCGAAGTCATAGACCAGGGGAGTGCCAGCAATCGGGCTGGTGATTGCAATGGGAGCTGACTCCCAATGGGCAGAGATGATTAAGATCGCCTTCGGCTTCTCAAAACGGTTGGCGACCTCTGCCAATTGTCCGCTCCAGATTGGATCATCAAGGAGCATAGGCGCGCCATGACCGATATAGAGAGCGGGCATCTTTTCCATATCGATAGCGTAGCAGAAGTAGTTGAAACTTCAACTACATTGATTTGCCGGTGGCGGCAGGTAAGGTTGCCGCCATGAGTGAGCTTTCAGCCCAGGTACGAGCAGCGTTAGATGCTGCCGTCTCTGCCATCGGCGGAAAGCCACGTGAGGGCCAGATAGAGATGGCAGAGGCGGTTGCCAACGCTCTCACCGATCGCCACCACTTAATGGTGCAGGCGGGCACAGGCACCGGTAAATCACTGGCCTATCTCGTTCCCGCTCTCGTTCATGGCCGTAAGGTCTTGGTCGCTACCGCAACCTTGGCGCTGCAGCGCCAATTGGTTGAGCGCGATCTTCCCGCCGTCGTTCCAGCGCTAGAGAAGCAGTTGGGGCGGAGCATCTCCTATGCAATCTATAAGGGCGTGGGAAATTACATCTGTCTCGCCAAGATGAATTCGGAAGAGCCAGATCCCGATAGCGAACTTCTTCTAGAGGCATCTTTCTTAGAGAAGGATGCAAAGCGATTACACGCATGGGCGCGTAGTAAGGATGTTTCAGGCGATCGCGATGATGCACCTGAGGTAGACCGCAGAGTCTGGGCGGCAAACTCTCTCTCAGGGCGCGAATGCGTTGGCGCAGATTCATGCGCCTATGGTTCACAGTGTTTTGCAGCGAAAGCCAAAGCAAAGGCGCAAGATGCCGATGTCGTTGTCACCAACCACACCTTGCTAGCAATTGAAATCGTTGATGCTCATCCAATTTTGCCCGAGCGAGATGCAGTCATCATCGATGAGGCCCATGAGTTTATGGATCGCACGACGCAGGCGGTCACCGAGGAACTGACATCTTCGCGAGTATTGCGTGCAGCTGCGATGGCACGAAAATATATGCCAGGTAAGGTCTCTGAAGGATTTACCAACGCTGCAGATAGCTTTCATGATGCGATGAGCGATTATGGCGCTGATGTGAAGGGTGATTTCAGCCAACAGGGGCGCTTAAAGGAGATTCCGCAGTCACTGGAGCATCCGATTCGAAAGGTTCGCGAGACCGCAACTGCGGTGGCACAGACTCTCACCTCCGATGAAGAGATTCTCGATCCCGATGCGCTGGCAGAGCGGGCACGTGTAAAGGGCGCGGTCCAAGAGATTGCAACGATCGCTGGAAAGTTACTCAAGATGGGCGATACCCATGTGCTCTGGTATGAACCAACATTTTCAACGCTCTATCTCGCACCACTCTCTGTCTCACATGTTCTTCGTAGTAACTTATTGACTCAGAGCCCAGTCATCGCAACATCTGCAACGCTAACTGTTGGCAGTGGCTTTGATGCAATGGCAAAGAGCATCGGCTTTATCGTCGGTGAAGATGGAGATCAAGAAGTCAAAGATGGCGATATTGACCCCGCAAATTTACAGACAATGGATGTTGGCTCACCTTTTGATTTTGCTAATCAAGGAATGCTCTATCTACCGAAGCATCTGCCAGAACCTACTCGCGATGGAACATCACCTCAAGCACTCGAAGAGCTAGGCGAACTCATTGATGCTGCCGGAGGTCGCACCTTGGCGCTCTTTAGTTCATGGCGAGGTGTTGAGGCGGCCGATCTTCATCTGCGCAACGTTTTGAAAGAGCGACCAATCTCAATCATTACGCAGAAGCGCGGCGATGCCGTTGCGCCATTGGTCGAACGTTTTGCTCGCGATGAGACCTCAGTACTGCTCGGCACAATGTCGCTCTGGCAGGGCGTCGATGTTCCAGGTAACTCCTGTATCTTGGTCGTTATCGATCGCCTTCCATTTCCGCGACCTGATGAACCAGTTCTCGCCGCCCGCTCTGCATTGGCAGATAACTCGGGAGGCAGTGGATTTATGCAGGTCTCAGTTCCACGTGCTGCCCTCCTCTTGGCACAGGGCGCTGGCCGCTTGATCCGCAGTATCGATGACCGTGGGGTCGTTGCAATCATGGACTCTCGCATCGTTACCAAGCGATATGGCAATGTCCTTCTCAACTCCATGCCGCCGCTCTGGCGCACCAACGATAAAGAGGTGGTCCGAGCTTCACTGAGCAGACTTGCGCAGAGCATGGAATCATTGAGCCATGCCGAAGATTGAGACTCAGACTCTCGCGCAACACCGTGATTGGCGCCGTAGCCAGCTCATAGAAGCAGCTGCTGCAATCGCCCTCGAATCCGGGGGAGAGGCGATTACCGTTGCCGCAGTTGCAGCACGTGCTGGACTCTCACGGACATCGGTCTATGAGTACTTTGCTAGCAGCGCAGATTTAGCGGCAGATCTCGTCATTGATGAGCTCAACTCATTTGCCCAAGAGCTGAAAGTCATTTCCGAGGCCGGCGATACTCCGGTGGAGGCGATTGACCTTTGGATTGAAGGATCTCTCCAATACATCGCAGATGGACGCCACCTCTTAGCAAAGGCGCTCAATGCCATTGATCTTCCACGAAATCGAAGCGCTGCCATTGGCGGAGCCCACGGCGCTCTCCTTGCACCTCTTCGCAGTAAGTTAGTAGAGCTCGGCATCTCAGATATTAACTTTGCACTCACCTTGATTCAGAGCATAACCGATGGAGCATCTCGTCGCATTGAAAGCGGCGACGATGCAGATCTCGTCATTACCTCTACTCGAGAATTCTGCATCGCCGGCCTGACAGCACTTGCGCGATAATTACCGCACGCTTCTTACCTTTAACTGATTACTTAATCGTCACCTTGATGGTGCTCTTGAGGGCGCTCCACATTCCAGCTTTAGCTGGGGCAGATGCAGTCAGCGTGCAGGGACCTTTGACCTCAACGAGATTGAGCTCAACGCGACAGTTCTTCGAGTTCGACTTATAGGAGATGGTCTCACCGAAGTTGCTCTCTACTGGCAGCGCCTTCGTCTTATTCTTCGCGATGGCAAGTGATTTCAGAGTGATCTTCTGAGCACCCGGAACCAAGATAAATGGGAAGTTTCCTGATGCAGCCGCTGTTGTTGCAGTTGCCGCAGTTGAATATGCGAGAGCACACTGCCCAGCGCCTTTAAGGGCGGTGAAGGCTCCATTGGCATAGCTGCAATCTGGTGTGAGTGAAGTCAGAACTACATTTGCTCCCGACTTTGCAGTTGCAACAATCTTGGCATCTGCACGATAGGCGAGGTTGCTTGGAACATTACGTACTAGTGGCTTTCCATTGAGAGTTACTGTGATCTCATCTGTTGCAAGAAATGGCGCCATGGCGCCTTCTCTAAATGAGATAGGAAGGAACTTATCCTCAGATGTGTCACTCTGAGCCGTGTGGTCATAGCGGAAGAAGAGTCCACATTGAACCTTGGTGCAATCAACGGTGACGCCTTTACCAGTGATGGTTCCGGCGACCTTCATAACAATTCCACCAGTTGGGCTCTGTCCACCAGGAGCAGTTGTTATCCAGGCTTGGAGAGTGTCACTGCATGTGGCAGGGCGAGCTGTTCCGACAGGTGCGATGCACTGCTGGATATACATGCCAGCCTTTGTTGGAAACTTTGTGAAGCCTCCATTGATCGTGGCACCCGTTGGATCAAGGTTGGTCAGTGGCGCACTTGACCAGCTAAATGTCTCGGCCTGCGCCTGTGGAACAAGAGCTAATGAAGAGATAGCAATTGCTGTTGCTGCGATCAATGAACGTATTTTCATTATCTTCCTTTATCTGACGGTGAGTTACTTAATTGAAATCGGGATATATATGTCATGGCTTCGATCGCCTTCGTGGAGATGATCAGAGCGAACAGTGATTGCGCACTTGACCTTGCGACAGTCAAACTTGCCAATCTTGCGAGTGATGGCAACTACCTCTGTGAAGCGACCACCTGGTGCAAATGCAATAGCGAGGCCATCTCCATATGGGGGAGGATTTGAGGAGATCCAGTAAGAAGCCTCACCTGTTCCACTCTTATTGACGCCACCTCCACATGGTGATGGCGCAGCACCCTTCTTCGGCACTACGCAATAGGCGAGATAGATGCCAACTGTTTCATCGAAATTTCTACCTGAGACCTTTATCCTTACCTCTTTAGCGAACTTTGATTGAGCGATGGTGATGGATGCTCCATTGGAGCCGGTTGTTGTGACCGCTGCTTGGGCAGAGGCGGGCGCAAGAAGTGCCAGCAAAGTTGCTAGAAGAATCCGAAGCGCCATGAGAAAAGGCTATGCAGGTTTGCTACTTTCCTTATCCGACAAGACATGGCGATGCGTCGGAATATTCTCTGCCAGAATCAAGCCCATGAGAGCAAGGCGATTGGTTGTTGCGCTAGTCACAGTGGCTGCGCTGACAGGGTGCGCGCAGAACCAAGTAGGTGCGCTCGATATCTCAGCAACTGATGTCACTACCTCTCGCATTGAATCAAGAGAAGCTTCGAAATATTCAAAGGTCATTGCCCTGGCAAATGGATCTGCCGAAATCATTGACTCCCTGGGGTTGAAATCAATATTGATAGGCCGAGATATCGCAAGTACTGAACCAGCTTTGGAATCTATTCCGGTTGTCACTTCAGGACATCAAGTTGTGGCGGAGAAGATCATCGCGCTCGAACCTGATCTCGTCATTATCGATTCATCGGTGGGGCCATCTCAAGCAATTGCATCTCTTGAGAGCGCTGGGATCACAGTTGCCCGAATTAATGAGGTTTGGACTGTTGCAGGAATATCGAAGAAGGTCGTTGAAGTTGCGACGTTATTGGGCGTAACGGCAACGGGACAGGAACTATCTGTTCTCATCGACTCCACGATTGAATCTGCTTCCAAGAAAGTTGTGGGTTCGCCTCGCGTTCTATTCCTGTACTTGCGCGGAGGAAATTCAATCTATCTCGTTGGTGGTGCAGGGTCGGGAGCAGATTCAATACTCTCTTCAATCGGCGCTATAGATGTGGGAGCAACTCAAGGATCCAAGCCATTTACAGCTCTCACCGCAGAATCATTGATTGCGATGAGACCAGATGTCATCTTGGTGATGACTAAGGGGCTGGTATCTGTTGGGGGAGTAAAGGGGCTTGTGGGACTTCCCGGCGTTGCACAAACACCTGCCGGCAAGAATTCACGAATCATCTCAGTCGATGATTCGCTCCTGCTTTCATTTGGAGCACGCACGCCATCGCTCTTAACTCAATTAGCCGATGCGCTCAATGAGGTGCAGAAATGATGACAGTCAAGGGGCGTCGAGTCCTCCTACTTTTCATCCTCATCACCATTGCCCTCTTCTCGCTCTTCGCCTTAAGTATTGGAAGTGCCGATGTAAAGGATCCATGGAAATTCATCTTTGATCGCTCTCTTACCGGACCAAGCCACGACATTATTTGGGATATTCGCTATCCCAGAGTGATTGCAGCGCTTCTAGTGGGAATGGCACTCGGTGTTGCCGGTGCGCTCTCACAATCTGCAAGCAATAATCCATTGGCAGATCCTTCGATTATCGGAACCTCTGCTGGAGCAAGCCTTGGTGCATCTCTGGCAGTTGTTCTCGGGCTGACATCAATCGGAACTCTAGGCACCACAATCGCTGCAACTATCGGCGCCCTCGTTGCATCTTTGGTGACATTTGCACTCTCTCGAAGTGTTTTGCAACTGGTGATTGTTGGCATTGCAACATCTGCTCTCTTTACAGCAATAACTGGGCTGATGATTTCAATGGCTGATAAGCCAGAGTCGCGCTCAATCTCATTCTGGTCCTTTGGCTCCTTAGCGCTGGCAAACTCAGAGACCCTCGCACTCCTTACTCCGTTAGTTGTCCTCACCTCAATCCTTGGCTGGTACTACTCGCAGAAGATGGATCTCTTAGTACTTGGCGATCGCGAGGTGAGCCATCTTGGCCTTAATCCAGGGCGGATGCGACTCATTGCATTCATACTCATCTCTCTCTTAATTGCCACAGCGGTGAGCACCGTTGGCTCTATTGCATTCTTAGCTCTAGCTGCCCCGCATATCACTCGCTATCTCATTGGTCCAAGCAATCGCCCCCTAGTTATTGGCTCTGCAGTTATCGGCGCAGGACTTCTTCTCATTGCCGATACTGCAGCCCGGACCATCGCACCACCGATAGAGCTTCCGATTGGATTAATCACATCTCTTATCGGTGCACCGATCTTGATTCTCATCTTGCGCAAGAGCGGGGAGGTCTGGCGATGATTACCGCATCCCATCTCACCCTGGCATATGGTGATCGTGTCGTATTGGATGATTTCTCTGCAGAGTGCGAAAAGGGAAGTATCACTGCAATCATCGGAGCCAATGGGTGCGGTAAGTCGACCCTCCTTGCAGCTTTGGCAGGAGATCTTCACCAGGTCGCAGGAGTTATCACCATCGATGGAGTTTCGATTGCAGAGCTGAAGAAGAGCCAACTCTCTGCTCTGCGCGCCCTTGCCCAACAGAGCCACCACTATTGGATGGCTTACACGACAGATGAAATTCTCCGCTTAGGTCACGATGCAGTATCGGAAGAGCGTTTCACCTTTCTCATTGAAAAGCTCGGCATCACTGACTATCTCGATCAGAGCGTGACAACGCTCTCCGGCGGTCAATTGCAGCGCATCGAGATTGCTCGGTCGCTGCTGCGCCAACTGCCGATTGTCATGCTCGATGAACCTTTTGCTTCACAAGATTTGAAATCAATCGCAGCGATTACAGAGCTACTCAGAGAGGAAGCTGCTGCAGGCGCAACAGTGCTCTTAGTTGCCCACATGAGGCGAGAAGATTTATCGTGGTGTGATCAAGTAATTGAATTGGGCGCTAGATAGCGCGCTCAATCGCATCAGCGAGAGCTAAGCGAAGTGCTGGCCAACTCTTGGCAAAGCTGGGATGTAATGGAAGACGTTGGACATCATCTAAGGCAACCCAGCGCACCTCATGAGATTCATCATTGAGTTCTAGCGCTGCCAACTTATTGCTGGCAACTGCGATGACGGTTGAGTAGCTCCACCCTCCATGATCGTCGGTGAAAGTTGTTAATGGGGTGAGATCTGCCGGATTGATTCCGGTCTCTTCCACTGCCTCTCTGATTGCCGCCTCCACGATCGATTCATGTGAATCGCGAGCACCTCCTGGAATACCCCAGGTGTCACCGTTATGCACCCATGGTGCTCGGTGTTGGAGGAGAATCTCGCTATTGCGAATTAAGAGGATTCCGGCAGCTCCATGCTTGCCCCAATGCTTATAGCCACAGGTGCATTGAATCCATCCATCACCATCGCGAGCAGCCATGCTCTTAGAGTTCCATATTTGTCCACAGATGTCTCTTTCTATCCGCGTAAGGGCGTGAATCAAATTTAGCCTCCGCAGATGAAAGAGAGATTACTTAT
>JAURJS010000023.1 GCA_030832135.1 Candidatus Planktophila sp. | reverse complement strand
TCAGCATTTAAGACTGCTCTTCGCAAGTTCCGCGATGCACAGGCTGCTGGTGACGCTGCTGCAATCACAACAGAGCTTCGCGCAGCTTCAAAGGCGCTCGACGTTGCTGTTGCAAAGGGTGTTATTCACAAGAACTCAGCTGCTAACAAGAAGTCATCAATGGCTAAGGCAGCTGCAAAGGCAGGCGCTCGCTAATTAGCGAAGCGCTCTCCACTTACTTCTTAATTTCTCTTAAATTACGATAACTAAGGCGGTCGCTTAAGTGCCAGCAATTAGCATTGCCAAGGCGCCTCAACCGGCATCTACAAATCCGGCGCAGATTCGTAACTTCTGCATCATCGCCCATATCGATCACGGTAAATCAACACTTGCCGATCGCATGCTCCAAATTACTGAGGTCGTTGAAGCACGCTTGATGCGCGCCCAATATCTCGACCGAATGGATATCGAGCGCGAGCGTGGCATCACCATTAAATCTCAAGCTGTTCGACTTCCATGGAAATCTGGAATCGATGGCCAGGAATATATACTCAACATGATCGACACACCGGGTCACGTTGACTTCACCTATGAAGTTTCACGTTTCCTTGCTGCATGTGAAGGTGCAGTACTGCTTGTTGACTGCGCTCAAGGTATCGAAGCGCAGACACTTGCAAACCTTTACCTTGCGATGGAGAACAACCTCACCATCATCCCAGTTCTCAATAAGATCGATCTTCCAAATGCTCAACCAGAGAAGTTCGCTGCAGAACTTGCTGGATTAATTGGTTGCAAGGCAGAAGATGTCCTTCGCGTCTCCGGTAAGACAGGCGATGGCGTTGCAGAGCTACTTGACCAGATTATCGATTTAATCCCAGCACCGGTTGGAGATCCAGAAGCACCAGCTCGCGCTCTGATCTTCGACTCTGTCTATGATGCATATCGCGGCGTTGTTACCTATGTGCGCGTCGTCGATGGCCATCTCAAGCCACGTGAGCAGATTCAGATGTTCTCAACAGGTGTGAAGCATGAAGCACTTGAAATCGGCGTGATCTCACCAGAACCGTTGCCATCAAAGGGTCTTGGCGTGGGTGAGGTGGGTTATCTCATCACCGGCGTGAAGGATGTCCGCCAATCACGTGTGGGTGACACAATTACAAATTATGCGCGCCCAACAAAGGAGGCGCTCGGCGGATATAAAGATCCAAAGCCGATGGTCTTCTCTGGTCTCTTCCCACTCGATGGCGCTGATTTTCCTGTCCTCCGTGATGCGCTAGAAAAGTTGCAACTCAATGATGCAGCCCTCGTATATGAACCAGAGAGCTCTGCAGCGCTCGGCTTCGGTTTCCGTTGCGGATTCCTTGGACTACTTCATATGGAGATCGTGCGCGAACGCCTTGAGCGTGAAGCAAAGCTCAACTTGATTTCAACTGCACCAAACGTGGTCTATCGCGTCACGATGGAAGATGGCAAAGAGATTATCGTTACCAACCCTTCAGAATTTCCTGATGGCAAGGTCAACAATGTGAAAGAGCCGATTGTTAAATCAACAATCCTCGCCCCATCTGATTACATCGGAACCATCATGGAGCTCTGCCAAGAGCGCCGCGGTGTGATGCTCGGAATGGATTACATCTCTGAAGATCGCGTTGAGATTCGTTACACACTTCCTCTTGCAGAGATTGTCTTTGACTTCTTTGATCAGTTGAAGTCGCGCACCAAGGGTTATGCATCTCTCGATTATGAAGAGATGGGCGATGAAGAAGGTAATCTCGTGAAGGTCGACATCCTCCTGCAGGGTGAGGCAGTAGATGCATTTAGTGCGATTGTTCACCGCGATAAGGCATATGCCTATGGCGTGATGATGACCGGAAAGCTCCGTGAGCTCATCCCACGTCAGCAGTTCGAAGTTCCAATTCAGGCAGCTATCGGCTCTCGAATCATTGCTCGCGAATCAATCCGCGCGATCCGTAAGGACGTTCTCGCTAAGTGTTACGGTGGAGATATCTCTCGTAAGCGCAAACTTCTTGAGAAGCAAAAAGAAGGTAAGAAGCGTATGAAGATGGTGGGCCGCGTTGAGGTTCCACAAGAAGCATTCGTTGCAGCTCTTGCCACCGATGCTGATATCGAGAAGATTAAAGCAGCGCGCAAGCTCGAAGGCTAAGTTGCTCCTGCAATGAAGAGCTTCTCGTATTACGTCCACATCCCATATTGCGTTCGTCGCTGCGGATATTGTGACTTCAACACCTACACCCCATCAGAGCTCCAAGATGGCGCATCTCTTGAGATTGTCTCTGCCGATTACATCGATGCAGTTCTCCGTGAACTTGAGACAACCCCAACAGATGAAGTCAGCACTATCTTCTTCGGGGGAGGTACGCCTTCGCTCATTCCACCAAAGGATCTTGGCCGAGTATTGACTGCAATCCGCAATCGCAACGGCATTACCGATGATTGTGAAATTACCCTTGAAGCAAACCCTGATTCAGTAACGCAAGAGAAGCTTGATGGATATATCGCAGCTGGCTTCAATCGAATCTCTTTCGGTATGCAATCTAATAAAGAGCATGTCCTTAAGGTCCTCGATCGCACCCACAACCCAGAGAATGTTCGCAAGGCAGTTGATATGGCTCGCGCTGCCGGATTCCCATCGATCTCAGTCGACCTTATCTATGGCGCACCAGGCGAATCTTTAAGTGATTGGGCATCGACTGTTAAGGAGGCGCTCTCCCTCGATATCGATCACATCAGCGCCTATGCACTGATTGTGGAAGATGGCACAAAGCTGGCTGCTCAGATTAAACGCGGTGAACTCACCATGCCGGATGATGATTTGATGGCGGATATGTATCTCTTGGTGGATCAGCAATGTCTTCAAAAAGGGATGAAGTGGTATGAGCTCTCTAACTGGTCAAAGCCTGGCCATCAATCACGTCACAACATCACATATTGGAAATCAAATAATTGGTGGGGCTTAGGCCCTGGCGCCCATTCACATATTGATCAGAAGCGATTCTGGAATGTGAAGCACCCAACTGCATATAAGGAGAAAGTCTTTGCAGGTGAGTCACCAATTAAAGACTCTGAAATATTAAGTGATGAGCAGAAGAAATCTGAATACATCATGCTTGCAATCCGAATGCCGGCAGGTGTTCGTAAGGCAGCTCTTACTATCGCTCAATATGAGCGGACGATGGAATACATCAAGAGCGGCCACATCATCGATCTTCCAGATGCAATTGCCCTGACCCCAACTGGACGCTTGATTGCTGACCGAATCACGCAGGAGATGCTCGCTTAGGCGGGCGAAGGTAAACTCCCACCCATGACTAGCGACCGTAGACTCGAGATTCTTCGAGCCATCGTCGAGGAGTATGTCCAGACTCAAGAGCCGGTTGGCTCCAAGGCGATTGCTGAGAACCATTCACTTGGCATTTCTCCCGCCACCATTCGTAATGAGATGGCAGTACTTGAAGAAGAAGGTTTAATCACCCAGCCTCACACAAGCGCAGGTCGTATTCCAACAGATCGTGGTTATCGAATCTTCGT
>JAURJS010000106.1 GCA_030832135.1 Candidatus Planktophila sp. | reverse complement strand
TGGTTGGCATATTCCACCGTGCGACGAATCTCATCGATATCGCTGAAATCAATATGGGGATCAACGCCGTGAGCCACAGGGTTCATGCCGAGCGTTACCAAACAGACGTTTCCGGTGCGCTCACCATTACCAAAGAGAGTTCCTTCGATGCGATCGGCTCCTGCAAGGTAGCCAAGTTCAGCTGCGGCAACGCCGGTTCCGCGATCGTTATGTGGGTGGAGTGAAACAATTACTGAGTCGCGATTGTTGAGGTTGCGACACATCCACTCGATGGAATCAGCATAAATATTTGGTGTGGCCATCTCAACCGTTGCTGGAAGATTCATGATCGTCTTCCATTGTGGTGTTGGCTTCCAGATATCGTTGACCGCGTTACACACCTCCACTGCAAACTCGAGTTCGGTGCCGGTATATGACTCTGGTGAATATTCAAATGAAATCTTTGTCTCAGGAACTGTCGCCATCAAATCGAGGCAGAGTTGAGCTCCATCAGTGGCAATCTTCTTAATTCCCTCTTTATCGAGGCCGAAGACAACGCGACGCTGCAAGGTCGAGGTTGAGTTATAGAGGTGAATGATCGCCTGCTTAGAGCCAGCGATTGCTTCATAGGTGCGGCGGATGAGGGGTTCGCGAGCCTGAGTTAAGACCTGGATGATGACATCATCTGGAATCAAATCTTCATCAATAATCTTGCGAACGAAATCAAAGTCGGTTTGAGATGCAGATGGGAAGCCCACCTCAATCTCTTTATAACCCATCGCAACGAGTAACTTAAACATCGCAAGCTTGCGGGGTGTATCCATTGGATCGATGAGGGCTTGGTTACCATCACGAAGGTCAACTGATGACCACTGTGGCGCCTTTTTTATCTTCTTATCTGGCCAGGTGCGATCAGGCAGCTCTACCGGGATAAAAGATGAGTAACGATGCACAGGCATCTTCGATGGTGTTTGCTTCGGGAAATTCATGTACTTGCTCCTATTAGTTGTGGGCCGAGTTGTTACCGGCAACACCAAACCCCGCAGCGAGGAGACCGGTGATTAGGCCTCGCTACGGCGGATAAGTAGGAGTCCGCGGAGCTTCATAGTGGCTGCAGTCTACCCCGCCCCAAGGCACTTTCCAAGGGGCGGTATTCCTATCTCAGGTATTAAGAAACGAGAGTGGAGGCGAAGATCTGCCATGCAAGAGCAGATTTAGCAATGAGAGAGAGGGTGATGTAGGTCTTCTCTCCGCGAATGTAATCACTCCACTTGCCTGCCTTCTTATATTGAAGCCACTGCACGAGTGCGAATGAGTTGAAGAAGATAAAGATTGAGATAACAATCCCGTATACAAATGCTGGAGCAGATGTATCAGCAGGACCGCCGATGCTTAGGACATAGAAGAGAAGTCCAAGCCAAGGAACAGCGCCTGCGATGCAACCGAAGATAAAGGGAAGCCAGCCACCATTACCTGGAGTCTCATACTTCTCTTGCAACCAGCCAAAGAGGATCATCGCGGCATTAGCGCCAAAGATTGCAACGATTGCCGCCACATCAGAGACACCGGTAATGAGTGCAATCAAAACAATCATCACAGATGAGCTAATGGAGTATTCAACCCAGCGGAAGTAGTTATGTTGCTTCTCAATAGCTGCAGAGTAGCGAGCGAAGAATTGTGGCGATGCAACAAGGAAGTGGAAGAACGCCGAAAGACCCAAGAAGATTGCAACCGTTAATCCGATAGGGGCATCAAGGAGAGTGATCGGTTCAGCGAAAGTTGATCCTGGTGGGCCGGCCATATAGCGGGCGACAATCGGCAGAGTGAAGTCGTTGGAAAGGGCAAGGACAAGGATCATCTGCGCAAGGTGCAGTACACCTGCAATCACGTTGGCGCGACGAAGTTTGGCTGGGTTCAATTCTTTACTCATACCTGAAAATGTACAGGCGAGATTCTCACTTTTATCGCTCAATTAGGCTGAAGTCGGAATCCAATAAGTTCGGAATAGCTCACCATTCTCGTATAGGTGAGGCACAAGCGCGGCGAACTCTCCCCCGCACTTTTCAATGATTCTTCTCGATGCCTCGTTCTTTGAATGACAGGAGATAAATACCTTTTCCTCGCCACGTTCTCTCATAAATTCCAAACCGTATTTCAACATATAGGTCGCAACACCTTGGCCTCTGAATTCTGGAGCAACGCCATAACCAAGGTGTCCGCCAACGAGGGCAAGGAATTCATTGAGTCGATGTCTAATAGAAAGCCTGCCTGCAATTTTTCCGTCGATGACCGCTACGAGAAATGTGGAAGAAACTTTCCCTTCAGGAACTGTCGCTTCATCCTTCCAGCTAGATACGCGATCAATATATTTGGAGAACTCTTCATCCTGAACGTAATTTGAGAGGAGAAATTCCCAATTATCGAGTTCCATCATTGCTTTATGCACTCGGGCAGCATCGAAGGCATCTTCAACCCGTAGTTCGCGCATCTCTATCTTCATTACGCGATCGCCTTCTTAAGCGCATTAATTTCGCTAGTATCCTTGATCTCAAAGATCCAGCGCTTAAAGGGCCCGCTCTTTAAGGTGACGACTGCGTTGGGGCGGCGCTTATAGATGACGCAGAAATCCTTGCCTTTGATGTATTTCATCGTTCCAAGGAGTGCGATGAAAGGAATACCTGTTCCGATCCGGATTCCTTTAAGGACTTCGCTGCTCCATGGATTGGCGACAATCTCCACAGATTCAATCTCTGAGATTGAAACCTCAGGAGACATCCGAATAGCGCCCAGTGTTTCAAGGAATGAGAGCTGCAGGCGAACTCGATTGTCGTTGATAACGAGATGTGCCATGGAATAAGAATAACGAGGAGCGTTATGAGAAGGAGCGTTATTTAGAGGACTGGTAAATAACGATCGAGTTCATACTGGCTCACCTGACGACGGTAATCCAGCCACTCTGCCCGCTTATTACGTAATACATATTCAAAGACGCTCTCACCGAGAGTCTCACGGACCAGCTCGCTCTTCTCCATGATTGAGATTGCCTCATTGAGGTTTGCGGGCAGCGTTGCCGAATCATTTGAGGCTTCGAGGGTGTATTTGCCCTCAATACCCTTAAGGCCTGCCGCAATCATTACTGCATAAGCTAGGTATGGGTTGCATGCTGAATCGGGAGAACGGAATTCGATACGGGTTGAATTCTCTTTATTTGGCTTATACATAGGGATGCGGACAAGTGCACCACGATCGTTATGGCCCCAGTTGATAATCGCTGGCGCTTCTCCCCCACCTTGCAGACGCTTATACGAGTTGACCCATTGATTGGTGACAGCTGTGATCTCAGATGCGTGCTTCAAAATACCGGCGACAAATTGGCGACCAACCTCAGAGAGATTGAGCTCTGCACTTGCATCATAGAAAGCATTCTCTTCGCCCTTAAAGAGTGAGACGTGGGTATGCATTCCAGAACCTGGATGATCTGTAAACGGCTTTGGCATGAATGAGGCATAGAAGCCCTGTTCTAACGCAACTTCCTTAATGACATGGCGGAAGGTCATGATGTTATCGGCCGTGCTTAAGGCATCCGCATAGCGAAGATCGATCTCTTGCTGTCCAGGTGCACCTTCATGGTGGCTAAATTCAACCGATACCCCCATCGCCTCCAACAATGTAATCGCTTGGCGACGGAAGTCATGGCCAACAACTGCTGGCGTGTGATCGAAGTAGCCACCTTGATCGACCGGAATAGGGAGCTCGCCTTTTTCAGGTTGTGATTTAAAGAGGAAGAATTCGATCTCTGGGTGGGTGTAACAGGTGTATCCCATCTGCGCCGCCTTTGCCAAGGTGCGGCGCAATACATGGCGTGGATCTGTGGGAGATGGTTCACCATTGGGAAGAGTGATATCGCAGAACATTCGAGCAGCACCAGGTGCCTCAGTGCGCCACGGCAAGATTGAAAATGTTGAAGGATCTGGCTTTGCCAACATATCTGATTCAGATTGACGAGCGAATCCTTCGATGGCAGATCCATCGAAACCGATACCTTCTTCAAATGCAGCGCCGAGCTCTGCCGGTGCAATGGCGACAGACTTCAGCGTTCCAAGGACATCGGTAAACCAGAGCCTGATGAAACGGATATCGCGCTCTTCAATAGTGCGAAGAACGAACTCTTGCTGCTTGCTCATATTCTCTGAGGACATGGCCCCATCTTGCCAAGGCGATGTTTCGCCCGTGTTACAAAATTAGAGCTCTCGCCATTGAGAGGTCATCGGCAGGCGGCGATCCTTGCCGAAGGCGCGCTGAGAGACCTTCGGTCCAGGCGGATATTGGCGGCGCTTATATTCGGCTCGATCGACCATAGCGATCACGCGCTTGACCAGCGCTGGCTCAAAGCCCATCGCAATCAGCTCGTTATGGCCGCGATCCTCATCGACATAGTTGCGAAGTACCTCATCGAGAATTTCATACTCTGGCAATGAATCTGAATCCTTCTGGTCTGGCCGCAGCTCAGCAGATGGCTCTTTCTCGATCGAGCGCACCGGAATTGGTGGCTGCTCACCAGCAATACGAGCAGCTTCATTGCGCCAACGTGAGAGCGCCCAGACATCGACCTTATAAATATCTTTAATCGGCGCATATCCACCGACCGCATCGCCATAGAGAGTGGAGTAACCACAGGCGAGCTCTGACTTATTTCCCGTTGCAAGGACGAGCATATTCTCTTGGTTAGAGATCGCCATGAGAGTTGTTCCGCGCACACGAGCTTGGAGATTCTCTTCGGCAAGACCTGAGAGTCTGAGCTCAGACATGTATGCATCGACCATCGTCTCGATGCTTACGGTGCGAAGTCGAAGTCCGGTGTTCTTTGCCAACGCTTCTGCATCTTCAATCGAGTGAACAGATGAATACTTACTTGGCATCGCAACTCCATGGACCAACTCAGGACCTAGCGCATCGCAGGCAAGGGCAGCCACTAGAGCTGAATCGATTCCACCAGAGAGGCCGATAAGAACCTGACTAAATCCATTCTTAATTACATAGTCGCGAAGGCCGACCACAATCGCGTTCCACATCTCCTCTTCATCGCTAAGGCGATGGGCGATTCCTGGAGTGAGCACGCGATCGAGCTTTGCCTCATCTTCACTGATGATGAGATCTGGTGCGCTGGTGGCGCCCTCTGCCTCAAGATCGAGCAACATCATTCCATCTTCAAATTGTGGCGCACGGGCAATGACATTTCCCTTGGCATCGACTGCGATGCTGTCTCCGTCGAAGACGAGATCATCTTGACCACCTGTCATGTTGAGATAGACAAGTGGCGCCTGTAATTCCAGAGCGCGCTTCTTCACAAGGGCTGCCCGCACATCATCTTTATTGCGCTCAAAAGGTGAACCATTTGGAACAAGAACGAGGCCTGGATTGCGAGCTGCAAGCTTTGCGGTGATGCCGCCATCGACCCAGAGATCTTCGCAGATCAAGATGCCGACATCGATTCCATGGATGCGAACAACGAGAGTGGAATCTCCTGGCACAAAGTTGCGGTACTCATCGAAGACGCCGTAGTTAGGAAGCTGGCACTTGGTATAGGTGGCAACGATGGCACCACCAGAAATCACCGCGACCCGATTCTGTGGGGCGCCATTGATGGCATCGAGATATCCAACAATCGAGACCAATTTTTGAGGAAGGGCCGCCGCTAGGACCTCAATCGATTTCGCACTAGCGAGTTGAAATGAAGGGCGGAGCGCTAAATCTTCAACGGGATACCCAGTCAGCGCCATCTCTGGAAAGAGGGCAACGTGGGCGCCATTGTTGGCTGCCGATTCTGCGTGGGCAAGGATGAGAGCTGCATTGCCTTCAAGGTCGCCCACAGTCGGATTGATCTGGGCGAGAGCTACTCTCAACTTCATTGTTCAAGAGTAGAGGAGTATCGTTTCTTATTGAACCCGGGGACCCTTTGTGGCTTCGAGGAGAGGAAAAATCAATGTCTTCCACGACCCTTTATGGCGGAGCTAGCCATCGTCGCGTCACCATCCTAGATCTCAAGAGCGCGAAGGAGCGCGGTGAGAAGTGGGCGATGCTCACCTCCTATGAGCAGATGACCGCCTCCATCTTTGATGAGGCAGGCATCCCGGTACTTCTCGTTGGCGATAGCGCAGGCAATAACTTCTTAGGAGAAGAGAACACCATCCCCGTCACCGTTGATGAATTACTCCCCCTAACTCGAGCAGTTGTCCGTGGCTCTTCTCGCGCCATGGTTGTCGCCGATCTTCCCTTTGGCTCCTATGAATCCTCACCAGAGCAGGCTCTGGCCACATCAATCCGCTTCTTTAAAGAGGCAGGTGCGATGGCGGTCAAACTTGAAGGTGCTCACCTAGAGACAGTAAAGAAACTCACCTCTTCCGGAATTCCGGTGATGGGTCACCTCGGCCTTACGCCGCAATCACTTCATCAACTAGGTGGCTATAAAGTTCAAGGGCGCACAGATGGCGATGTGATGAAAGCTGCTGCGCTGGATCTGGAAAAGGCTGGAGCATTTGCGATAGTCCTCGAGCTCGTTCCAGAGGAGCTTGCCCGTGAAATCACCGCCTCTCTTTCAATTCCAACGATTGGAATTGGGGCCGGTGCTGTTACAGATGCCCAGGTGCTGGTCTGGACAGATATGGCTGGACTCACTGCAAAGCCACCGAAACTTGCCAAGGCATATCGAAATCTCCGCCAAGAGCTCACCGATGCCACCAAGGAATTTGCAGAAGAGGTTCGAAGCGGCACATTTCCGGCTGCGGCGCAGACTTTTCACTAGCTCAGACACTCATTACTATCGGTGAATGTCGAAATTCGCGATAGATCTGACTCCACTTAAGAAATATCCCGACTTTCGCAACCTCTGGACTGCAGGGCTGATCTCCTACCTCGGTTCGATGATCACCTATGTGGCCCTGCCCTTCCATTTGAAAGAGATCACCGGTTCATATCTAGCAGTTGGCATCCTCGGTGTCATCGAGATCGTGCCGCTGATTATCTTCGGTCTCTATGGCGGAGTCTTAGCCGATACCGTCGATCGAAAGAAGATGATCTGGGCGACCGAAGCAGGTGCGCTCCTCATCGTTGCAGTCCTACTCTTTAATTCGGTTCTGCCCAATCCGGAAACCTTGGTTATCTACGTTGCGGCGGCGCTCTTTGCTGTAGTGGATGGATTACAGCGACCTTCGATGGGGGCAATCCTTCCCAGATTGGTCAGCCACGAAGATCTACCGAGCGCCTCAAATCTCTTAACCCTGCGCTGGCAATTTGGTTTCATTCTCGGGCCAACTCTCGGCGGAATTATCTTTACAACATTTTCAATCAGCGTTGGTTACATGCTCGATATCGCCACCTACTTAATCTCTCTCATCTTTCTAGCAAAGGTGAGAAGAATTCCTCCCTCTGCTGATAACGAAAAACCATCTCTAGCAGCGTTATTAGAGGGTGTGAAATATGCCTTCAGCCGCCATGATTTATTAGCAACCTATGTCATCGATCTGGCTGCCATGTTCTTTGCCATGCCGAATGCGCTCTTTCCATTCTGGGCCGATCTCTTAGGTTCGCCATGGGCGCTCGGGCTCTTCTATTCAGCTGGAGTATTTGGGGCGGTCGCTGTCACTCTGACAAGTGGGTGGACCAAAAACTATCGCTTCCATGGCAAGGCGATTATCTTGGCGGCAATTGGTTGGGGTCTGGCAATCGCACTGGCTGGTCTCTCCAACTCTCTCTTCATTGTTCTTCTCTGCCTTGCTGCCGCCGGGGCATCTGATCACATCAGCGCCCTCTTCCGATCTGTAATCTGGAATCAGACCATCCCGGATAATCTGCGTGGCCGCCTCGCTGGAATTGAACTCCTCTCCTATTCGGTAGGTCCACTCGCCGGACAACTTCGAGCAGCAACAATGGCGGCAGCTACTAGCCTCTCTTTCTCAGTAACTGCCGGAGGTGTTATCTGCGTAATTTTCGTGGTCATTTTGGCGATTTTGATGCCTAGTTTCTGGAAATATGACGCTGAAACCAATAAATATGCCGTTCAAGAGCGAGAAAATCGGAAAAATCAGGAAAATTCCTGATTCAATCTCACAATAACTCGACATCAATCTATTTACTTCTCTGTGCTTGAAAAAACTTCTCTCGTTTTTTATTAAATGCATGAAAATCGGAAAAAAATAATTAGCGACACGCACTGCAATTTTTCTCACTATGTAGTGGCATTTTTTTTCAATATCGGTCACACTTATCCACGAAACAGGTTTGGGTGACGGATCCGAACCCTTCCATTTAGGAGATAAACACATGGCTGCTGCTAAGAAAGCTGCTCCAAAGCGTAAGAAGGCTGCTGCAAAGCCAGCTGCTGCAAAGAAGGCTGCT
>JAURJS010000022.1 GCA_030832135.1 Candidatus Planktophila sp. | reverse complement strand
GAAGTACCTTGCAGAACGTCGCGCAGAACTCGGTGGATCTCTCCCACGTCGTCGCACAGTTTCTAAGCCACTTCCAACTCCACCTGACTCTGTCTATGAATCAGTTCGTCGCGGTTCAGGTCAGCAAGAGATTGCAACAACTATGGCATTTGTCCGTATGTTGAAGGATCTTGTGAAGGATGAGGGCATTGGAAAGCGCCTTGTTCCAATCATTCCTGATGAGGCTCGTACCTTCGGCCTTGATTCATTGTTCCCATCACTAAAGATTTACTCACCACATGGTCAGCAGTACACATCCGTTGACCGTGAATTGATTCTCTCTTACAAGGAGTCAACATCGGGTCAGATCCTTCATGAAGGTATTAACGAGGCAGGATCAGTAGCTTCATTTACCGCAGTTGGTTCTTCATATTCAACACATGATGAACCGATGATTCCGATTTACATCTTCTACTCAATGTTCGGATTCCAGCGCACAGGAGATGCCTTCTGGGCAGCATCTGACCAGTTGGTCCGTGGATTCGTTCTCGGTGCAACGGCAGGTCGCACAACTCTTAACGGTGAAGGTTTGCAGCATGAAGATGGTCACTCTCATCTTCTCGCATCAACTAACCCAGCGGTTGTCTCATATGACCCTGCATATGCATACGAGCTTGGACATATCTTTAAAGATGGTCTTCGTCGTATGTATGGTGCAAATAGTGAGAATGTTTACTACTACATCACTGTCTACAACGAGCCATATGCACAGCCTGCAGAGCCAGCAAACCTCGATGTTGAAGGCCTCCTTCGTGGAATCTATCTCTTGAAGTCAGGTGAGAAGCAGCGTAAGAAGAATGCGCAGATTCTTGCATCAGGCGTTGGCGTTAACTGGGCGCTCAAGGCGCAAGATCTCCTTCAGAAGGATTGGGGCGTCTCAGCTTCGGTCTGGTCTGTTACATCATGGAATGAACTTCGCCGTGATGGTCTAGAGGTTGATAGCCATAACTTGCTCAACCCATCTTCAAAGAAGAGCGCTTACATCACAAGTAAGCTCAAGAGCACTGAAGGTCCAGTCGTTGCAGTATCTGACTACATGCGCGCTGTGCAGGATCAGATCGCACCATGGGTACCAAATGACTTCTACGCTCTCGGCACAGATGGCTTCGGTCTCTCTGATACTCGTGGAGCGCTCCGTCGCCACTTCAAGGTTGATGCTGAATCAATCGTTGTGGCAACCCTTGCTCAACTTGCTAAGAGCGGCGATGTGAAGGAATCTGTTGTCACAGAGGCAATCAACAAGTACCGTATCTTCGATGTCACAGCGGCAGATGCAGGAAATACAGAAGGATCTGGCTGATTAATCGAATTCCAGTCGCAGATATCTCCCCCGCAGTTTTCTTCGGGGGAGAATTTGTACCTGTCAAAGCAATTCCTGGAGAGACTCTTCCAGTTTCAGCAACTGTATTTCGTGAAGGCCATGATGCCCTTGGCGCTGATGTAGTTCTCTTTGATAATGGCGGAAATGAAATCTCTCGCGCTGTGATGCGCGAAATCTGGCATGGTGGAGATCGCTACACCGCTGATATCACAATCCCTAGCCGTGGAGATTTCTCGTTTGTCATTGAAAGCTATGACAATCCTCTTGCTACCTGGATTCATGATGCTGAGATCAAGATCGGCGCTGATGTCGATGCCGAGTTGATGTGCACAATCGGAGTCAACCTCTTTGAGGAAGTGATCTCACAAGATCCTGCTGCTAAGTCGCTTCTCAAGGGCGCAATCGCAGCTCTTAAGGATGCGAAACTTGCCCCACTTAATCGTTTTGGAATTGCTTCAACTCCAGAGATTCGCAGCTACAGTGCAGCAAATCCACTCCGCCGCCTAGCAACACAGAGCGAGAAATATCCGGTCCGCGCCGATCATCCTCGCGCACTTGTGGGCTCTTGGTATGAATTCTTCCCACGCAGTGAAGGTGCAATGGAAAATAAAGATGGCTCCATCACAAGTGGAACCTTTAAGACTGCATCCCTTCGCATTCCAGCAGTAGCTGCGATGGGCTTTGACATTCTCTATCTTCCACCGATTCATCCGATTGGTGTGACTCATCGAAAAGGTAGAAATAACACCCTCACACCTGCTCCTTCAGATCCAGGTGTTCCTTGGGCGATTGGTGGCGCAGAAGGTGGCCATATGGCTATCAATCCAGCGCTGGGAACGATGAAGGACTTTGAGGATTTTGTCGCTGTTGCGAAGAAGAACAAGATTGAAGTGGCGCTCGACTTTGCCTTACAGGCATCTCCAGATCATCCATGGGTCCGTGAGCACCCTGAGTTCTTTACCCATCGAGCAGATGGCACCATTGCATACGCAGAGAATCCACCGAAGAAGTATCAAGATATCTATCCGATTAACTTTGATAATGATTACAAGGCAATCTTGGAGGAGTCACTCAAGACCCTTCGTTTCTGGATCAACAAGGGCGTCTCCATCTTCCGCGTTGATAATCCTCATACAAAGCCGGTTCACTTCTGGGGCGATGTCATGCGCGTCATCCGCGAGGAATCTCCTGATGTAATCTTCTTAGCAGAGGCATTTACCAAGGCGCCGATGATGCATGCTTTAGGCAAAGCCGGCTTCCATCAGTCCTACACCTACTTCACATGGCGCACTACAAAGCAGGAACTCATCGCATATGGCGAAGAGGTTGCCCATCAAACATCAGCATTCTTCCGTCCCAACTTCTGGGTGAATACACCAGATATCAATCCATTCCATCTGCAGAGCGGCAACCCGGCAATCTTTGCAATTCGTGCAGCGCTTGCATCGACGCTCACACCATCATGGGGAATGTATGCAGGGTATGAACTCTATGAGCACCGCCGCTTTAAAGAAGGTGGCGAAGAGTATTTAGATTCTGAGAAGTATGAAATCAAGGTGCGTGATTGGGCAGGAGCAGAGAAGAAGCAGGTAACGCTCGCACCGTTTATCACCCTGCTCAACAAGATTAGAAGAGAGAATGTCGCGCTACAACGTCTTCGCAATCTTCGCTTCCACCATGCAGAAAATGACCAGATCCTCGCCTATTCAAAGCGAGAGGGAGATAACCTGATTCTGGTGGTCGTTAACTTAGATCCCAACTTTGCACAAGAGACAACAGTGCATTGGAATATGGATTCACTTGGTTTGCGTGAAGATAACTTTGAGGTAACGGATTTGATTGATTCTGCAAAGTATCAGTGGTCACCATTTACCTTTGTCCGCCTTGATCCAACAAGGTTATCTGGCAAAGTTGTTCACATTGCCAAGGTTAAGCTTTAGAATTAAGGCATGAGCTTCCTTACCAAATTATTCAAAGGCAAGGCAGGCTCGCAAGAGAGTTCAACACCGGTAACTTTTATCAATCCCAATTCAACTCTCGGTGAACTCGACTTCCATCTCATCAATGAAGGCCGCCATGAGAAGTTATGGCAGGCTCTTGGAGCACATGTATTGAGAGATAAAGATGGCGCACTTCTCGGCATCGCTTTCTCTGTGTGGGCTCCTAATGCACAAGCTGTCAGTTTGATTGGCGATCATAACTACTGGGATAAGTCAGCTCATCCCATGGTGCGACAAGGCGTTTCAGGAATCTGGGAAATCTTCATACCTGAAATCGGAGCTGGTACTAAATATAAATTTGCTATCTGTGGCGCCTTTGGTCAATGGGTAGATCATGCAGATCCGCTAGCTCGTCAGACAGAGATTCCGCCTCTTACAGCTTCGATAGTTAATGAGAGTGATTACCAGTGGAGCGATAACGATTGGATGGAGCAACGCTCCAACTTTCAACCATGGCGCTCTCCTGTATCTGTTTATGAGGTTCATCTAGGTTCGTGGCGCCTTGGTCTTACCTATCAGCAGATGGCAGTTGAGTTGGTTGAGTATGTAAGAAGTAATGGATTTACCCATGTTGAGTTCCTGCCTGTTACAGAACATCCCTATGGTCCATCATGGGGATATCAAGTCACATCCTTCTTTGCTCCCACATCGCGCTTCGGCTCCCCCGATGATTTTCGTTTCCTCGTTGATGCTCTTCATAAGGCCGGCATCGGTGTAATTCTCGATTGGGTGCCAGCGCATTTTCCTAAGGATGAGTGGGCTCTTGCTCGCTTTGATGGAACAGCGCTCTACGAACATGAAGATCCACGACTTGGTGAACACCCTGACTGGGGCACACTCATCTTTAACTTTGGTCGCAATGAGATCCGTAACTTCCTCGTTGCTAGTGCGCTCTATTGGTTAGAAGAGTTCCATATCGATGGCCTCCGTGTTGATGCTGTGGCATCGATGCTCTATCTCGATTACTCTCGTAAAGAGGGAGAATGGCTGCCTAATCGCTTTGGTGGACGCGAGAATCTAGAGGCGGTTCAGCTGCTACAAGAGGCGACTTCAACCGCTTATAGATCACACCCGGGAATCATGATGATCGCTGAAGAATCTACCGCCTGGCCAGGCGTGACTCGCGATACCTCAAGCAATGGCCTCGGCTTTGGCTTTAAGTGGAATATGGGCTGGATGCATGACACTCTCGAGTATCTGCAGCATGAGCCAATTCATCGTTCATATCACCACAATGAGATTACATTCTCCATTCTCTATGCCTGGTCTGAGAACTTTATGTTGCCGCTCTCCCATGATGAAGTTGTTCATGGAAAAGGTTCACTTGTAAATAAGTTCCCAGGAGATCGTTGGCAGAAGCTGGCAACCCTTCGCGCCCTCTATGGATTTATGTGGGCCCATCCAGGTAAGAAGTTGCTCTTTATGGGTCAAGAGTTCGCACAGAACGATGAGTGGAACCAAGAGGCAGGTCTTCAGTGGCACCTCACCGAATATGCAGAACACACCGGTGTGCAATCAGCGCTTGCTGATATCAATGAGAATTACAAGCGCCATCCTGCCCTCTGGGAGAAAGATGTTAGCCCTGATGGTTTCCAGTGGATTGTCGGCAATGATGGAGCCAATAATATTCTCGCCTTCACCCGTTGGTCAGATGCTGGTTATCCACTTGTCTGCATCACCAACTTCTCTCCAGTGCCGCAGGAGTTCTATTCACTGCGTATGCCAACAGCTGGCGTCTGGCGCGAGATGATTAATACCGATGATCTCAAATATGGCGGTAGTGGCATCACCAATCACTCATTTGCAGTTGATGTTGATACTGATTTATTCACAACGCTTCGTGTTCCACCTCTTGCAACTATCTGGTTTGAGCGAGCGTAAGTAGCTACCTCTTCTCGCTATTGAGGTACGGCGTGAAAAACGCTGCGACAATCATCAGAACGCCCGGAATCATCAGAGCTAAGGCGATGGAATCTGTCCAGCCAATCACACCAGCAACCAACCATTTAAGGACCGTGGTTAAAACGTTGTTGGTCACGCCAAATTGGCCGACCACAACTGAACTTGGATGAGGCGACCTTCGATTGGCCGCCCCTGTGAAATTAGGGCCGAGAATGGCAGAACCAATACCGGCCAGTGAAAAACCTATAAGAATCAGGGTGTATGAGAGCCACTTCTGAGTTGCAGGTAGATGTGTGGCGATTGAAATGGTGCTGACAAAACCAATTCCGGCAACAAGTGCTGAAACCCTGGCAAGTCGATCGACCGGATAGCGTTCCACAACCTTGTGCGCAGATAGCCTTCCAACAATCATAAAGACGGTAAAGATAATGTATGGAAGGGTGCTTAAACTCGCACTCACCTCAAAGCGCTCTTTAGTAAAGATTGTTCCCCAGTCACCCACCGCAAATTCAAGATAGACAGCGCAGGCCATTCCAAGACTGACCGGCCAATCAAGATGGAATGAGGTGAAGATATCTTTGATCGAATAGTCGGTCTCTGGATGTTCATTTGCTGTCACAAGAACAGGAGTTAAACGCAAGATATAGAAGAGTGAAGCAAGCGCCGTTGCCGCAGAGAGGAGACCGATGTGGAGTGAGAGTCCGACTCCCCCGACCAGGATTCCAGAGACGATTGCAGTGGCAAGAGCTCCTGCGCTCCAATATCCGGCAGAGCTTGTAACAACGATATCTCCGCTACGTTCTTGGATATGAAATCCTTGGGTATTGAGGGCAACATGGGTTGCTGTAATTCCAAATGCAATCAACACGTTAAAGATAATGAAGATTGCTGGTGTGTGAACATGAACGATTGCAGCAAATGATGCATAAACCAACACGGTGGAAAGGATGAAGACAATCTTGACTCCATATTTGTGGACGATATGTCCGACAGTTAAGAGTCCAAGGAAGGCTCCAATGGCTCCTGTTGTCAGAATAGAACCGAATGGACCATTACTTAAGGAGAGGTTCTCCTTCAACTCTGGAAAGCGCGGAACCCACGCCATAATTCCAAAGCCGAAGAGGAAGAAGAGGGCGTGGAGGGAGCGCTTCTCTTGTGCATGTGAGAGTGCTGGCGTTGTACTCATTTAGAAGAGGGCATTGGCGAGGGCGGCGCGCGCTTTGATCACGCGTGGATCGGCAGGGTCTACCAGGGCGAAGAGCTCTAATAACCGCTCTTTCACTAACTTCTGCTCCGCTCCTGAATAGGTAGAGATAAGGCGTAATAAGCGCTTAAAGCCTTGCTCGAGATCGCCCTGCATGATCTCCACATCGGCACAGACCATCTGAATCGTAATCTCATCGGGGTTTTCAATTGCGCTCTGCATAACACTTGCTGCATCGAGACCATCGGTGCGCATCAAGAGTTGAACTTGAGCTAAACCAACTTTTCCATAAACATCATTGGGCTTGCGAGCAAGGAGCGCCTTATAGGCAGCTTCAGCCGTTGCAAAGTCTCCACGATCTAACGCTTCGAGCGCCTCATCTTCCTCAGGCTCTGCCTGCTCGACAGGTGCTTCGCCGATACCTTGCTGAGCTGCCAAGGTGAGAATCTTTGTGATTACCTCTCGCAACTGAGTTTCATTGAGCGCTTGCTCAACAAATGGAATTGGTTGCTCTGCGATAAAGACAAGACCATAAGGAATTGTCCGTGTCTGAAGAGCTTGTGCTACCTGTGGCTGTTCATCGATATTAACTCGAGCCAATACCCACGTGCCTTGATCTGCCATCGCCAATTTTCCGAGGACTCGAAGCATCTCTACCGATTCGGCAGAGCGCGCAGACCAACAGAGAACAACGACTGGCTTCTGTGCCGACATCGGTAAGAACTCTGCGGTGAGATTTGTGGCTGTTACCTCTAAACCGGGCATCGGTGTAGTCGTATCTACCGGCGGCTTGCCTAAACCACTTAAATCATAGGCCTGACCAAAGTTGGGAGGAAAAGTCATGAGACGCTCTCTTTCTCTACATCAACACCGGAGTCGCGACGAAATGGCAAGATTTCATTGACATATGACTGTGCTGCAAATTCAAGGCCGACATCATGGCCAGCCTTCTCGCTGAGATACCAACGGTGTTCCAGCGCTTCGTGGAAGAACTGCGCGACTTCGATTCGCCCTTGTAATTCAATAGGAATAAGAGCAACTGTTGGATTAAATACTTCTTCTAACCAACGTCGCGCAGAGTCATGCACAGGTGGCTTTGGTGACTTTTC
>JAURJS010000021.1 GCA_030832135.1 Candidatus Planktophila sp. | reverse complement strand
TTCGGCGCCTAGCCTCTTATTGCGTCAGAAAGCTCTTCATCGGCTCGCGCAGTTCATTGATCAGCGCTGCTGACTCTTCTGCGGTCTTGGTGATGACCTCCAAGTAACACTTCATCTTCGCCTCAGTTCCTGATGGGCGGATGATGGCGCGGATGCCTCCGGCAAGCCAGATGCGAAGGCCATCGGTCGGAGGAAGGCCATCTTGAGGTGCTGCAAGGTCATCTATAGCCTCTACCGCACGTCCTGCTATCTCCTGTGGGGGATTTGAGCGCAAAGTAGCCAATAGGCGGGTAATCGCCCCCATATCGGAGACGCGAATCGAGATCTGCTCCGTTCCATGGAAGCCATGGCGCTGCCAGATCTCTTCCAAGAGATCGGCCAAGGTCAGCCCATCGCGCTTGAGGTCCATTGCAATCTGAGCGAGGAAGAGAGCGGCTGAGATGCCATCTTTATCGTTGACCGTCTCAGAATCTACGGCATACCCGATCGCCTCTTCATAGCCATAGGCGAGATCTTCAATCTTGGCGAGCCACTTAAATCCGGTGAGAACCTCTTTAAAGTCAACGTTGTAGTGGGCAGCAATCTTTCGCAGTGCAGAAGATGAGACGATCGAATTTCCCATAGTCCCTGAAGGTTGGGTGCGAGCGATCCATTCTCCAAAGATCACACCGAGTTCATCACCGCGGAGCATTCGCCAACCCACCTTAGGGTCGTTGATAGCGGCAGCGCAGCGATCTGCATCGGGATCATTTGCAATTACCAAGTCCGCACCAAAATCGCGTGCTTTTGCTAGCGCTAAATCAATCGCACCAGGTTCTTCCGGATTGGGGAATGCAACTGTTGGAAAGTCAGGATCTGGGGTGCACTGCTCATCAACAAGAATCAACGTTGCAAAGCCGGCATGGTTAAAGACTCTTTGCACAGTTTCAGTTCCAACGCCGTGCATTGCTGTGTAAACAACTTTGATATCGCCAGGACGTGGAGCTAATTTAATTGTCTGTTGAATATATTCAGTGATGACATCCTCACCTAACACAGTCCACTTATCGCCGCGGGGGAGCGACTTGAGAGAAGTCACTGCATCGATTTGCTTTGCAATAAAGCCATCGGTCGGATTGATAATTTGAGATGTTGCATAGTTGATGCCATCTGCTGTGGGTCCGATATAGACCTTGTAACCATTATCTTGCGGAGGATTATGGCTTGCAGTCACCATGATTCCAACATCACATTTAAGGTGAGATGTAGCAAAGGCGAGCACAGGGGTTGGAAGTGGGCGGGGGAGGATGTAAACATCCATACCGGCGCCACTTAAAATTTCGGCGGATTCTTGGGTGTAATCCTCAGAGCCATAACGTGCATCGCGGCCGATAACAACCGACTTCATCCCACGGTGCGCCATGTAGGAGGCGATTCCAGCAGCAGCGCGACCTACAACTGCCCGGTTCATACAAGAAGGTCCTGCGCCAATTGGTCCACGAAGACCAGCGGTGCCAAATTGGAGGAAGCCGCTAAAGAGAGGTTTAAGAGCTGCTTCATCACCTGCATCTAGTAGAGCTTGAAGGTGCGCTGCAGTTACAGGGTCTGGATCATCTGCGATCCATGCCTTTACCTCTTCGATTAACGCTGCATTCATAAGTGCAGATTACTCGCTTGCAAAGAGTTAGACGAGTTTAGGGATTGTATTTTTAAGTAATTCGCCCATTCGGCTCGCTGCTGCCTTACCTGCCGCAATTACCTCTTCATGGTTGAGCTTCTCACCGGTCATTCCGGCTGCAGCATTCGATACGAGTGAGATGCCGAGAACTTCAGCCCCCATGGCATGCGCTGCAATCGCCTCGGGAACGGTAGACATACCGACGAGGTCAGCGCCCATTGTGCGCATCATTAAAATCTCAGCTGGTGTCTCATAAGTTGGCCCACGCCAATGGACATAGACGCCTTCTTGGAGAGATGCATCTTCCTTCCTTACTATTTCACGAATGCGCTTGCTATAGAGATCTGTGAGATCAACGAAGGTTGCGCCAGATAATGGAGATTGCGCGGTCAGTGAGATGTGATCGCGAATAAGAACTGGCTCGCCAACTTTATATCCGGCGTTGATTCCGCCACACGCATTTGTTAGCACGACAACTTTGCAGCCAGCTTTAACAGCGGTGCGGACACCATGGACTACCGGCTCCATGCCCTTACCTTCATAGAGGTGGGTGCGACCGAGAAAGACGAGAGCGCGAATTGATTTACCTTCATGCTCGATGATGTAAGAACGGACCTTGCCTGAGTGACCTTCAACAGCTGGAGCTTCAAAACCGGTTAACTCATGGGCATCGCACTCATATGCAGGAGTACCGAGAGCATCGCATGCTGTTACCCAACCTGAACCCATAACGAGTGCGACATCGTGAGATGCGACCCCTGTTCGTGTTGCGATTTCAGAGGCAGCCTGCGCTGCGGCCGCCATGGGATCTGTATAGAGAAGTTCGGTTGAAGTCATGCCTCAATAATGTCACAGAGAACGGTGCCACTTGAAACAGTCTCGCCTACAACTGCCTTCAGGTTCTTAATTACACCGGACTTGTGGGCGTTGAGCGGCTGCTCCATCTTCATCGCCTCCAGGACGATGATGAGATCGCCGACCTCAACTCTTTGACCCTCTTCGACAGCGATTTTCACAACAGTTCCCTGCATGGGGCTGGCAAGACCATCTCCTGCCGCTCCAGTTGCAGATGCTTGCTTTGCGCGGTGGCGTTTGACGACTGGTTCAGGTGCATGAACAAGGATTTCAAATCGCTTGCCGTTGACTTCAGCCACCAGCTTTTCAGTCGCAGCCTTTGTCTGAGCATCGAGCGCCTGCGCTGCATAGGCTGGTATTTCATTCACGAATTCATTCTCTATGTAGCTGGTATAGACCTTAAATTCTTCGGTGTAGTTGGAGTCTTCCAGAATTGCGCGATGGAAAGGAATGGCAGTTGCTAACCCTTGTACTTCGAACTCTGCCAGTGCTCGGCGAGAACGCTGTATTGCTTCTTCGCGAGTTGCACCAGTGACGATTAGCTTTGCGAGAAGCGAGTCGAAGTTTCCTCCGATGACATCTCCCTTACGGAAACCAGCATCTACGCGCACGCCAGGGCCGGTAGGAATCTGCCATTCAGTAATGCGGCCTGGTGCTGGTAAGAATGAACGACCGGGATCTTCACCATTAATGCGGAACTCAATAGAGTGACCGCGAATAATTGGATCATCAAACCCAAGCTCTTCACCCATTGCGATTCGGAACTGCTGGCGCACGAGGTCGATACCCGTAACTTCTTCAGAGACTGGATGCTCAACTTGTAGTCGGGTGTTTACCTCAAGGAAAGAGATTGTTCCGTCGAGGCCAACGAGGAACTCACAAGTTCCGGCGCCAACATAACCAGCTTCCTTCATGATCGCCTTTGATGATCGATAGAGCTCTTCATTCTGGGCATCGGTGAGAAATGGTGCGGGGGCTTCTTCAACAAGCTTCTGGTGTCGACGTTGTAGCGAGCAATCGCGAGTAGAAACTACTACTGCATTTCCAAACTTGTCTGCGAGGACTTGGGTCTCCACGTGGCGTGGCTTATCTAGATAGCGTTCAACGAAACATTCACCGCGGCCAAAGCCGGCAATTGCTTCACGCACAGCGGATGCATAGAGCTCTGGAATCTCTTCAAATGTGCGAGCGACTTTAAGGCCTCGTCCACCGCCACCGAAGGCAGCTTTGATGGCAACCGGCAAGCCATGTTCCTTCGCAAATGCAACAACTTCTTCTGCGCTCTCAACCGGATCTTTAGTTCCTGCCACCAATGGCGCACC